>CAZFLF010000277.1:0-7849 GCA_964519825.1 uncultured Pirellulaceae bacterium
GCCTCGCCCTCCCAAATCATCCGGAACGCGAACTTGGAATGATTGAATGATTACTGAAGGCCATGTTGATGTACGTGATCCGGGACAGCTACGAGTTGCGTTGCGCGACGATTTGCGAATCTCAATCCAATCGTTCCAAGACGGCTTGTGTTACCTATTTGAGGATCCCGTCGAAACTCGTGTCTTCCAAGTAGGCATCTCCGAAGGAACCTTCCTGACCTTACTGGACGGCACGAGGACGCTCGAGGAGGCAATTCGCCAGACGACGGCCGCACTTGGTGACAATGCATTTTCGGAGCAAGAGGCGCTTGCGATCGTGCACTGGCTGACCGATGCCAGACTGGCGTATGTGGCAGGCTCCAGTGTGGATACTGCAGAGTGGATCGATGTTGCGGCACCCGCCGCACGTCCACCGTTTGACCCATTGGCAATCCGATTTCCCTTGGTTCGGCCCAACGGACTCCTGCAGATCCTGTTGCCAACGTGCGGTTGGCTCTTCGCCAGGCCAATGTTCTTGCTGTGGTGCTTGCTATGCGCCATGGCGAGCTGGCGCATTACCGTGCACTGGGATTCGTTTACTCAGGCCGCATTAGCCACCTTGGTTCCCGGCCAGTGGTGGTCGCTCATGGCGGTGTGTCTTGTACTGAAGGTGCTGCACGAGATGGCTCACGGTCTGGTGTGCCGTCACTACGGAGGGAGCGTTTGTGAGGCGGGGTTAATGCTCTTATGGGGCTTGCCAGTCCCGTACGTCGATGTGACTTCGTCGTGGGCTTTTCGCAGCAAACTCGCCAGGATCCATACCGCTGCGGCTGGTATGTACATCGAGACGCTAGTCGCGGCCATTGCGGGCTTGGCCTGGCAGCCCACCCGCGCCGACTTGTTCAGCCAAACCTGCATTCAATTCATGCTCGTCGCCACCATGGGGAGCCTGCTTTTCAACGCCAATCCGCTGATGCGGTTTGATGGTTATTACATTCTGATGGATATGCTGGGTATTCCAAACCTTGCGACGCGAGGTTACCGATTCTGGGCAGCCAAAGTTCGCCAGTACTTCTACGGAATCCCGGCCGTTTTGCCCAACTACACTCGCTGGCAACGCCATCTTATTCTCTGTTACGGATTGCTCTCTTTCCTCTGGCGCTACTTGGTTTATTTCACGCTGGCAATTTTGATGGCGGCTATGTTGCCTATTGACGAAGGACACATTCCACTGGTTGCTGTGTTACTCATTGCCACCGTTGTGGCAATGCAGCGAATTGCACGTCCGAGTCGCGGGACCCTGAGTGCACCTCCTGCCATCTTGCGCGTTGTTGTCACCGTCGGTGTTCTTGTAACCATCACGTGGCTCGGACTGTTTTATGTAACGTGCCCGCGCCGCATGACGGCTCCCGGTGTTGTGGAATATGCACCACTTCATACGGTGAGGACCCACAGTCCAGGATTTGTCCAAGAAGTCCGGGTGCGATCCGGCGATGTTGTAAAGCAAAGCGAAGTTATCGTTACACTAGCCAATCCTGAGCTCGAAACAGAGCTTGCAGATCTCGAGTTTGCCATCGAGCAATCGTTGCTGACGCTGCGGACACTTCAAAAACAGGGGGCATCCGCGGCGCATACTGCAGAACTGCAAAACCTGGAAGGTCTTCGCAAGCGGTATGCGGAAAAGAAGACGACTGTCGAGCAGTTGGTCTTGCGGGCTCCGGCCGCAGGAAGGATCGTCAGCCGCTTAGCTGAGCTTGCTCTCGGAACCTTCCTCGAGTCTGGGACGGAGGTCGTGGTAATCGGTGATCAAGCCAGCAAAGAGTTGAATGTGTCGATCTCGCAAGATGACGTGCATTGGTTCGCGGATTTTGTAGGGAACGAAACCGGCGTTCGCGTCGGAGATACCGTATTCACGGGCCGGCTGACACGCATTTCACCGCGGGCTGATGTGACGCCTGCACATTCAGCGTTGTATGCGACGGAAGGTGGACCGCTGGCGGTGCGCTTCGCGACGTCGCGTGAGGCGGGGGAAAATTCGCACCATCCGAGCCTTCACGTGCCGCACTTTACCGCTCAAGTTGCTTTGCCTGCCGACCAAGCGGCTCGATTGGGAGCAGGGCAGAGGGGTCAGATAGCGATCGCGGCGCCAAACCATCCGTTCGGGATGCAACTGCTCCATTCCCTAAGCCGTTGGTGCCGTGACAAAGTTCGACAAGTCCGCGGCGGAAATAGTTTATGAAGCGGCTGGTAGAATCTCACCTCTCGCTCGCTCTATCGGGCTTCAATAAATTCTCGAGCCAGTTGTCGTAGCGCACCAATCGCCGTCGTGCTTGGTAATGTTGCTGCTCGACGTGTCGTTGGACCCAAGCGATCACTGGGGATAGATCCACTAAAACTTCACCGGAGGCGTTAGCTAGCCGCTTCATCAACCGCGCCACTCGAGGCACGTGCTTCTCAATAAGCGGGTCTTCTGCCGAGCCAAAGATGCGGCACGAGCCGAGATCGCCTTGGCGTGCGCTCCTTCCCATGAGCTGGCAATCAATCCGAGCCGATTCGTGTTGCTCAGTCACCACAACATGCAAGCCGCCGAGTTCCGCCGCACCGAGGCCCAAACGAATGTCGGTACCACGGCCAGCCATGTTCGTGGCGATAGTAATCGCGCCCACTACTCCGGCACACGCCACAACAGCGGCCTCAGCCATATCCTGCTTGCCGTTGAGTAGTCGGTAGGTGATTCCGCGGGCCTCGAGCAGGGCTGCCAGGCGCTGGCTGTTTTCGATGGTCCTGACGCCGACCAGGACGGGCCGACCAGTACGGTGGATTTCTTCGATCTCGGCAACAATCGCCTCATGTTTCCGTTGTTTGTTCGCAAACAGGCGAGGCGGGAGCACCTTTCGCTGGCACATCTTCCGCGGTGGAATAACCAACACGGGCAATCGATAGACATCCCAGAACTCGCGCTGGCTCCCGCGTGCGGTTCCAGTCATGCCGCAGAGATGACGGTACAGCCGGAAATAGCGCTGCTTGGAGATCCGCGCTACCGCGGAGCTTTCGGAGCGCACCGTCAGTCCTTCTTTCAACTCGATACTTTGATGCAAGCCCTCACGCCACTGTCGTTGCGGCAGAATGCGGCCGGTATACTCGTCGACCAACAGTGCTCGGCCGTCGCGAACGACGTAATCGACATCGCGCCGCAGGAGGCTCTCGGCAAGGATGGCGTGCTCAACATAAATCGGCCACGGTCGGCGCAAACCGTCCTGCGGCATGGCCACGCGCCCGTGGAAAACTTTTTTCAACCCCGCCTCGGTAAACCGAATTCCGAATGTATCTCGGTCGAGCGAATAATCGTCCTCCGGCACCAGTTCGGCGGCAGCTTTCTGCGCTGCGATATACGCATTTGTTTCCGGCTGAGCATTCTGTGAGTGACTGCTGAGCAGCAGCGGAGCCGTGGATGAATCGAGCAGGATGCTGTCGATCTCGTCGACAACTGCTGCCACAAGTTCGCGTTGGACTTTCGGTGCTCTCAACAACGGTTGGCGGCGAAGTGCCGCAAGATAGCGCTCGCCTGGCTCCGGTTTACGATCCTGTGTTGCACGCAGGTAGTCGCGCAAGTAGTCAAAACCAAATTCCTGATCGGCTCCGTAGGTGACGTCGGCTGCATACGCCTGCCGCTTCTCGTCGATCGGCGCGTCGGGGGTCAGGAGGCCAACGGAAACACCGAGTTTGTGGAAGACTGGCGCGAGCAGCCGATAGTCGCGCGTGGCGAGATAATCGTTGGCGGTGACGATGTGCACACCATGTCCTCGGAGGGCGTACAGGAACGCGGGAAAGCTGGCGGCGTACGTCTTTCCTTCGCCCGTCTGCATTTCCGCAACATTGCGGCCAATAAGGACCAGCCCCGCCAGCAACTGCTCATCGTAAAGGCTGACATCAAGTGTGCGACGGGTTGCTTCGCAAATCAGAGCAAATCCCGGTACGACGATTTCCTCGGCATCGATGGTCGGACAGGTTTGTACTTTGTAGCGGAGATCATGTGAGTGGTCGGATAATTCCCGGTCGGACAAGGCCGCCATGCCCGCGCTCACAGCACGAATCCGCTGGACGATCGCCCAATCGCGTGCTTGGGAAGATTTAACTCGCGGCCACAGGTGTTGAAGACACCTTGAGACAAACCCGAAAACGTGCTGTTCGATGTTAGCCGTCATCGAAGTCTGGGAACTTGATTCGAGTTTCGCTGCGATGAGATGCGACTCGGCGTGCCTATTGAATCCAAATACTCTGGCTGGGTCGGAACAGCGCCGTGCGGAACTCGGGTTGTGTGGATCACCGGTAGTCCATCCTCGGACCCCTCCACCAGCTCAACCTGCTGATACTGTAGCAGTGTCCCGGTAGCGCGCCGCAAGTTGCTCTGTGCGAGATTGTTGTTCACCAGTGCGAACAGGAATCCGTACTCCTCTTCACCCAAACGTACTTGCGCATTCAGCAGGTTCTCCAAAACGAATCCGGCTTCTCCGCCCTCACCTGGCAGCAACCGCCATCGCTCTGTCAGCCGATCGATTTCCATTGCAGAAGCGAACATGGCGTGGTATCGGGCCTGCACATCGCTTCCAGCAGTGTGCACCTCGCGCACGGCTTTTTCTACGTCGCTTAGCAAGGCTGCCACGGTGACTTGCAACTGATGGGAGAAACGTCGAACTTCAAGCAGATACTTTTCTTGGCGGGCTCGGGCCGCTCGATTTCCGTAAGGCATTTCGAATTGAAGGCCTGCCGAATACGACGGCGCGCCGACACTAAACTGGTCGGCAAAGGCCGCGCCGATCTGATCGTTACCCTGTAAGCCGCTGACGTAGCCCGCAACAACTAAGTTCAACGCTGGAAGCAAATCCTGCGTGGCCACTCCGGCGCGAATACTGGCGGCATGGATCTCCTTCATCGCTCGATCGACCTCAGGTCGGTTCTGAACGGCAAGCAAAGCGCTGTCGCGGAGTGTGAGCGCGTCGAAGCTAATGTAAGGCACTTGAACCGGAATCAATTCAGCGTGTTGTCGTAACAGAAGTGGGTCATTCACCAGGGCAATAATCCGTGCTTCTGCATTACGCACGGCATGCCCGGCGAGGTTTAAGTCCGCACGGCGGCGGGCGACCTCCGCCCTGGCGCGCAACAGTTGAGTTTCAGAAGCATCCCAGGCGCGGCGGGCCTCAAGTTCGCTCACAATCGATGCTGCCTGCCCATACAGCCGTTGCTTTTGCAGAAGAGCTGCACGCTCCAAGTAGAGTTCCCAATAGGCTCGGGTCACATCGAATAAGTGAGACTGTAACTGAGCCAGAAACTCATCCATCGCGGCAGACGCCTCGATGTTGGCCAGCACGACGATGCTTTGGTTGTAGTTACGCCCCGCGCCGTTTAAGAGTGGTTGCGTATAGCTCAGCGACATTCGCGCGGTGCCCTGGTCGGGCGGTACGAAATAGATGGAGTTGCTTTGCTCAAGGCCGAACGATTGAGCGAGTTCCCATTGGCCACCGATGAGAGTTCGCTGGCGAAATCCGCCTCCGAGCTGCGAATTCTGGTCGAGAAATCGGTTGGGACCGCCCGTGGTCAGTGTGCTCCCGACGGGATCGTTGGTATTGATGAATTTGCTCTGGACGAAGGAAGAGACGTCAAACGCTGCTTCCGCTTGGGCGATATCAGTTCTTCGAATGAGTGGGATATCCGTGAGCACGCGAATTCTCGGAGAGTGGTGGAGTGCACCCAGCACCAAGGACTCCACGTGCACGGTGAGTGCTTGCGAATCAGAGCGCAACGGTTGTTCGACCTTTGGCCGCCACCACGGCTCATAATCCGGCGGCATTTCATTCGATCGTTCCGTCCACTCTCGTTCCGCATCCAACGACTCCAGCCGTTCTACATAGGGCGCCAAGAGATCCACGCGGCTCGGGTCGTTAACGGACTGTGCCACGCACGATTTCGGCAGGGCAAATCCTGTGCAAAACGCCGCCCCTACCGCCACCGGTACAAGCCATGTAACCCATTTGATTAGGCAGCGTCTAGACGCCAAAATCCAGGCCATAAGCTGCCGGCTATGCCGATCCTCCTGATCCATCTCGGACTGCTGATCACGCACGGTCCAAGTGAGCACTCTATCAGTCCTTTGTCGGCAGACGCCGGTGTCGTCGTTGGTCCTGTCTAAGCCGCCGGAGATGGTTGCCACATATTGAGTTGCAGTATTACGTTTGATTGTCGCGTATCGCTCTTGAGGGTTCGAACAGCTGTAGCAGTACGTCCGACAACGTTGGCTCTTCCCAAGCCGCCACTGATGAATCTCCGCCGCAATTGGGCGGTTTGGCGTAGATTTTAGGAAGCTGACGGGGTCGGGAGTCTTTTTCGGAGTCTCTCTGTTGTTGACAGCGCGCGTCTATCGTTATTGGGCTCAACTGCACGGCCTGGCGGACGTCGTCCAACGATCATGGTCGCGCCGCCCGCACCTGCGGAATCGTCCCACAGATCGACTCCTCAATCTGCACGAGTTAGAAAGGCGGATCCTTTTTGATGCCGCTCCAGTCGGCGCCGCGGTCGCCGATGTCTGCCTGGACGTCCAACAGAGCCCGGACGCTGGCGGGCCGGCATCCGACTCAAACGCTGGCTTGGTTGCGGCCACATCCTGCTCGGTCGAGACTCTTAGCCCACCCGTGGCATTTGAGCAGAACGTCGGACAGACGGATTCTATTGTCGATTTCATTGCACGTGGTTCTGGCTACACGATCTTCCTGACGGAAGGGGACGCCGTGCTGCGATTTGGCGCCGAGCAAAATCATGTCCTGCGCCTGGATCTGATCGACGCTCGCAGCGATGCCGATGCGACTGCCGAAGGACTGTTGAGCGGCAAGAGCAGCTACTTGGTCGGCAACGATCCAGCGGACTGGTACACCGATCTGGCCAATTACCAGAGCGTGCTCTACGACGATGTCTACGACGGAATTGACGTCCGGTACTACGGCAACGAACGACAGTTGGAATATGACTTCATCGTCCATCCTGGAGCTGATCCGGGCCAAATTCGTCTGAACTTTCAGGGCGCTGAAGATGTATCACTGACCGCCGATGGTGACTTGTTGCTTCGGATGTCAGACCAAGGTGAAGCGATCTATTTCGCATCGCCCATTACCTATCAAGAATTCGACGGCAATCGCGTTGCCGTGAGCAGCAGCTATGCAATCGCCGAGGATGGGACGGTCGGATTTCAGCTCGGCAATTACGACCCATCGCGGACACTGGTTATTGACCCCGTGGTGAGCTATGCGGCGTTTGTAGGGGGGAGCGTTAATGAGGCGGCGTACGGCATTGCAGTGGATAGTTCGGGCAACAGCTACATCACCGGGTATACGTCCTCGTCCGATTTCCCGGGTAGTCAAATCGGCTCGAACAGTGGCAGCTTCGATGTCTTCGTCGTGAAACGGAGCTCAGACGGGGCAACGCAACTCTACTCCGTGTACTTTGGTGGATCATCCAACGACGAAGGTCGGGCCATCGCTATTGACGGCTCAGGCAACGCTTACATCACCGGTTACACCCAGTCCATTAACTTTTCAACGACCGCCAACGCCTTTGCTGCCACGCTTAACGGCGGGCAGGACCTCTTCATTACAAAAATCAATGCTGCAGGAAATGCGCTCGACTATTCGAGCTATCTAGGCGGGATCAACAACACTGAAGAGGGGCGAGCAATTGCAGTCGACTCGTCGGGTAAGATCTATGCCACGGGAGTGACTAACTCACCAGGATCGGGCACCCTCTCCGATCGTTTTCCTGTAACGTCGAGTGTGGTTGATTCGAGCTCAAGCGGCGCCAGTGAAGCATTTGTCGCCAAGTTTGA
>CAZFLF010000278.1:0-7827 GCA_964519825.1 uncultured Pirellulaceae bacterium
ATCGGCTGAGCGTGCGCGCCCGCTCTTACCTCGCCCGGCTCGGCACGTCCCCCATTCAGGAGAACCATCGCCAAGGCCAAGATCGTTGAGCCGAATAGTTTATACCGAGTGCCAATCAAGCTCATGGAAGCGTCCTTCATGTTCAGTGCCGGTTATGGATGGTGTCTGACAGTGCGTAGAAAGAAATCTTTCAGAGCTGGCGCAAGCCAGGGAACTCACTTGCACATCGTTGGTGTAACGTAATCATCGTGTGATCTAAGGTATAATCCCCCCAGCCAAATTTGTTCTGAATCGGCTGACGACGTGGAGGAACCGATGCACACGCGCTTGATTGCTTTCTCGATCCTCTTGACGGTCTGCGGATTGAATTCCATCAGACTTGATGCCGCCGAATCGGGGAACTTGAAATCATGAGTGCCGCAGCTGCTTCCGTCGCCGCAAGTGCTGCCGCCGCGGCTCGTCAAAAAATGCAACAGGAGGAAGAAGAAATGACAACGTATGGTCCGCACGATCTCTCCGATGACTGGGAGTTCAAAATACTTCGTTCCATGAGAGGCGTGTTTCGTGATCCCGAGGGACTCAAACGAATCCTGGCAGAAGAAGGGCGAGCAGGCTGGGTGTTCGTTGAGAAATTCGATGAAGGGCGGATTCGCCTAAAGCGACCAGCAAAATCTCAGGAGTCTGACGCCACGCTCGATTTTGATCCCTACCGAACCTACGTCGGGCCATCCGAAAACAAGTATTTTCTCGGGGTGCTTGGTATCGCGTTTGGTATTATGGCCGCTATTATCGCAATTATTGCGATCGCCGCTGCGGCAAGGTGATCACCGTCAAGTGCGTCCACTGCCGTCCTTGTCCTTTCAAAATCTCGCGGACCAAGACGCACCCGGCTCGGATCGTGGTCCCAAAGCACTCGTAGGCGCATGGAAGTCGAGCACTCGAGTGGGCGGCGGAGTCGCTGGTTCACTTTCTAATCAGGCCTGTGACTCCGCCGGAAATCAACGCGGCAACGTCCGTGAGAATACTGGGGAGGGCCAATCCTCGGGGTGAGGCCAGGTACTTTGGCTGCCAGACGGGGTCGAACTTTTCCTTATACGCGCGCAGACCCTGGAAGTTATAAAAGTGTTCGCCGTGGCGGAAGACGAGGCCAGCGGCCTGATGCCAGATGGGAGCCAAGGTGCGTTGCTCCATCCCCGAAAGAGGCGCCATGCCCAGGTTGAACCAGCCATAACCTTGCTCATGACCCCAGCGCATCAGCTCGACGAAGAGCCAGTCCATGACGCCCGCCGGCACGTCCGGAGCGTACCGCATCAGGTCGACGGAAAGTTCTTCGCGGTCAGCGGCCAGCCAAACGTTGGCGAAGGCCAGGAGTTCCTCGCCGCGCCGCGCGGTAGCCACTGGAAAACGCTGAATGTAGTTCTCTTCGAAACGGCCCAAAGAGAACCCCTTTTCTCGCGTCTGCTTATCGGCCAACCAAGCATCCGACACTCGCCGCAACTCGGGCAGTATGGAGTGAACGTTGCTGGCTGGAACGATGGCGAACGAACAGGCTTCCTTGTTAAAGCGATTTTGGATGTGGCGGAGCGACCTCTTTTCCGGTCCTGCTAGAGAAAACTCATGCAGTGGCACTCGCGCCTCCTCCCCAAGCTTCAAAAGAGATAGGCCGAGGTCGACGTAGACAGATAGATGGTCGTGCCCCACCTGATAGAAAACCGTACGGGCGTCGAAGCGATCTCCAAACTCTCGAAACGACCAAGCTAAGTCAGGCCAGGCATCGGGCGGACCAACGGGGTCTCCCAACGCCGCCCAGGTGCGACCGCGCACGCCGTACATAATGAATGCCGACTTGTCGGCATTGAATAACAACATCTTGTCGCCGAGCAGCGCGAGGTTGGCGTTGGTGTGCGGTGATGCGGCAATGATCGGCAGAGCCGCTGCCAGTTGACTCGCATCGGCTGGTACTGGACGGAGCGAGGCCGGACGGAGCAGCCGTGCCAGGAAGAATGTTACGGAGAACCCGATTACCCCGACGCTGGCGCGCAGAGAGCGAGACGCATCGCCATGAAACGCGAAACTCCACCACAATTCGTCCGAATACTCGACCTGTTTGTGGGCAAATACTCCAAGCCAAATCGAACCGAAGACCACGAGGGCCGAGGCGAACGTCCAGCCGACCGTGAAGGGCTGATAGAGCAACGCTCCCTTGCGATAGAAGTGCCGCCGTGCGGGGAGCAGGGCGAGGAACACCGCGAAGAGGAACAGGGCTTCCTGGTATTCCAATCCCTTGAGAACCGAGAACGCCGTCCCGGCCATGAGTGCCGCCAGCGCCAGCCAGTAGGCCGAGTCCAAGCGGCGTTGCAGGCCCCAGGCCAGCGCCAACAAACCAACGCCGATCAGGCTCCCCAAAAAATGCGAGACTTCCACGACGGCCAACGGCAAGAGGTCACGTACCCAGTCGACTCGGCCGCGCGCCAGCGGGGTCGCGGCGGAGAAGAGCATCAAGGCGCCGGCGAGGAATGCCAGAAACGAGAACACTCTGGGCGTTATGGCAGGCGCAACCTGGCCCAAGCTGTCGGCGAAACGAACGATGAATTTCCTGTGCAGCAGCACCTCGTGCCCCGCCAACAGGCCGCCGGCGAAAAACAGCGGCAGAAGATAATAGACCACGCGGTTGACCAGCAGCGCTGCGAGCACCTCGTGGGGATTGTCCGGTGCCAGAAGCCATAGCACAGCCAACTCAAAGATTCCGACGCCCCCCGGTACGTGCGTCGTGATAACAGCCAGGAAGCTGAGCAGGTAAATGCCGAGAAAATGAGCGAAGCGAACATCCAGCGACTGCGGCAACAGTACGTACAGCACTGCCGCAGCGACGGTCAGGTCGACCGCTGCAATGGCGAGCTGAGCGACCGCCAAATGAACTGGCGGAAGGGGAAACTCCCAGCCGCGAAAGTTAATCGGTCTGCGGCGCGACGCCGTCAGCGACAGGTATCCCGCAACGACGAGAAGCAGCAAGATTCCCAGCGGCCGGACGTTGGCGAAGGGGAGGTGCAAAAAAGCCGGAATGGGCAGCGGATCGAATAGGAACACCGCGCCGGTCAGGGCAAACATACCCGTCCAAAACGTCAGCCCCAGTGCCGTCAGCAATTGCACGATTTCGATCGTCGACAGCCCCCAGGCCGCATAGAGGCGATAACGCACCGATGAGCCACCCAAGAGGGCTCCAAAATTATGGCTGACCGGATAGCCAATGAACGCGGCCAAAGAAATCTTGCCCAGTGGCAACGGGTGCCCAATAGATCGGACGCCGAGCAGGTCATAGCCGACCAGAATGACGTAGTTCAGGATTGTCAGCCCGACCGCCAGCCACACGCGAGCGGCGGGTATGGCCGCGAGGCTCGCGCGGATGTCACGATAACGGTAATGGTGCAACTGCTGGCGCAGCAGCCAAACCGCCGCGCCGAAAACCAGGAGAACGAGCACCGGGCCGATGATCTGCGAACGATTGCGTAGGGCCCGCATCGTTCTATCAAGGATTTCGCTCAACGCGCCCTCTCCGTCCGGTGGTAAAACAGCCTCTGGGCCGCTTTCGCAGCGACAATATAGAAGGTGACGATGGCCGTTAACATCTGCAGAAACGCCGGCGCCAGGCCGCGAATGAACCCGTCAGCCGAAGTTAGTAGGTGTCGAAGCTACTGTCCGCCTGGGTCCACCAAAAACTGTGTTCGATTCTTTTGATCTTGACGCTGAACGCGTTCCATAACATAGCCCAGGATAAGTGGAGCGGCGACCGCCGCGGATTGTTATCGTGGGCTGATGAAATATCACTGCAATGCGCAATCGGCATCGGCCCAGTTTTCTTGCAAGGCGATGTCGAATTTTCGGCTGCTACATATTGAGCGGGCGTCGCCTGCACCTACCACCGCCTCGCGTTACACACTCTTTACACGCGGAGGTTGGGCCGGCGCACTAAAATGCAGCCAAGGGTGACCGTACTTTCCTTTTTTTGGAGTGGCTCCATGGCGCGCCTGCTGCTGTTCGGTTGGCTGTTTTCATTGTGTGTGGTGCATGCGGAAGAAATCAAACTCGCTCCGCGGCATGTCTCGGTGACTGGAACCTCGCTCGGTCGGGTACAGCCAGATACGGTCGTCTGGCAAATCACCATCCGCCGCACTGACCGAGACTTGGCAAAAGCGCAGGCAGCATGCGACGAAAGCGTTAAAAAAGTTCTGGCATTGCGCGCGGAGATGAAGCTCAAGTCGGAGGATATCCAGACGGGTTACTTGTCGATTCAGAAGATTTACGACCGGGACACGGCAGGCAATCCAACTTCGTTCCGCCACTTCGAGGTGGTCCGCGTGATCACGGTCCGCCAGCGCGACACGAATCGATTTGACGATGTCCTGGCACGACTGATTGCGACCACGGATGCTGAGGTCAGCTATCAATTGGAATCATCGGAATATCACCTTCTGCGATCCAAGACACGTCTGGAAGCGGTCAAGGCGGCTCGCGACAAGGCAGCCGCGATGACGGAACTATTGGGGGCGAAATTGGGGAGAGTGTTGCGTATCGCTGAGCCGCAGGAAACCTGGAGTTCCTACAATTCTACCAGCAACTCGGTCATTCAATCACCGCGCCCACCAGATGTCGACGATGCCTCCAGTACGTTTGCTCCGGGAACAATCGAAATCCGAGTGAGCATCGAGGTCGTGTTTGAGATCGAATAAGTTCGGACTAAGAGTTCAATGACGAATCCAAGGTGTTGCCAACTTCTCACCGTCGAACTTTCGCCCGACATCCGCGTGCGAACAGTCCATCAACCGTCGGATTGAATTGCTGTTCTTAGAGCTCTCCACGCTAAGAGGCAGCATTGTTGGCGGCGGGACGTGAGACGGGCGCGGAAGAGATCGAGCATGTTGCCGGCGCTGAAGGTGCGAATGGCATCGAGCGTTTGACCTTCGATGTGTTCGGTCAGCATGGAAGCGGCGGCTTGGCTGATGATGCAACCGACACCGGTGAACCAAGCCTGGTCGATGCTGCCCGCTTCATTGACCCGCAACGCGATTTGCACGCTATCGCCGCAGACCGGATTATCGACCCGGTGACAATGCGTGGCGGCGGCAAGCAGACCGCGATGATACGGCTCTTCGAAATGCCGCAGTACGTGGTCTTCGTATAGCTGTTGTTCGTCCTCGACTGACATGGCGTTCACGACTTGAATTCCGCGACGATCCGCCGCGCCGCCTCGAACAAGGAATCTACGATCATGTGGGGATGCGGATCCACTTCGGCATTGCTCCAGTAGTGGCTGCGAATCAGCGCCGTCTTGGTGCCTAGCGATTTACCGAACCCGATGTCACTCAGTTTGTCGCCGATGGTCCAGCTTGCGGCATAGTCGATTGTCCGCGCGAGTTTCGCCTCGACGCTTCGCGCCATACCGGTGCGTGGCTTGCGACAATCGCAGTTTCCGTCCTGTGCATGTGGACAATACACCACCGCATCCAGTTCAACCCCGACTTGTGCCAATTGCTGTCGCATGAATGCGTGTAAGCGCTCAACCTCGTCGACGGTGTACATCCCTGCGGCAATGCCGGACTGATTGGTGACAACCGCGATTCGGAATCCTGCGTCCCGGAGCAGAGCCAACGCCCGGCAGGCAGAAGGAGTGAATTCCCAGTCCTCGACGCGATGCACGGACCCTCGATCGATGTTAATCGTCCCATCGCGATCGAGAAATGCAACCTTCAGAATCGGGTCATTGGTCATGGTTCGCGAGGCGGACAATCCTTGAGAAGGAGAATCTTATCGGCACCCGCATGTACATGATGGTTTTTGGCCGCAGATGGAATCAGGTGAAGTGCATTTGGCCATCCTGATAGCCGCCAACAACGCAATCGAGTGATGGAGTCGTCACGATGCCAGCCAAATACTCACCTCATCTCTACCAGCCATTCAGATTGCGTTTGGACCGTCCTCTCGTCGGCAATCGCCTCGCAGCTCTGCACTGGCTGAAAGTTCGACGACAAATCACACGTGCTTCCAACTCGTTACCGTCGAACTTTCGCCTGGCACACATTTATGGGGGGCGCCCGTGGCACCCGGCGCTAGCCCAATATTCGCGGGAAGTCGCCCGCTTCTTGTGGCAACCCACGCCCCGCCATTCGGGACGGGAACTAAACTATTACCTTTGTTCTGGTCGACCTGTCCCCTCGATCCGTGTGATATTCCCCACCATTGCCAGGCCTCCGTGAGAGCGAGTGCTGTTTGTCACTCACCGTTCTACGTAGGATCGGCCACGCCCCTGGCTGCCAGCTGTATTGAGACAGCGATGTTTAACCGTTTCCAGCCGCTATGCTGCGGCTAACTTGATGCCATTCGGGACATTCTACTTTATCACAAAAGTAGAATGTCCCCTTTTGTCTTCCTCCGTCACGATTCGTACATGGCAGTCATTTCGTCCCTTACCCGCACATGGCGGTCTTTCTAATCCGGTTGAAGATACATCCAAATCATTGCGTTTGGCTCCGCATTCTCCCAGATAACAGGAAAGTCTTTGCCGTCAGCACGTGTTACGACGCGGACAGGTTGCGTGCCTCTACTCCACTTGATTCGTGCAATCTTCGCCGGGTCGGCACTGAAATCAACCTTGATCCGACGGGGCAACTCACGACTTTCCGTATGCAGTCTCCTGCCATGTTGACGAAGAGTTCCTTCAGCGGTGAGCAGTTCTCCCCACGAGCGCGGCCACTGACCTTCATGGGTGTCAAGGTACTCGATAATTAGGGTTCCCGTATCCCATGCGGCGTACGCGTCAGGAATACCATACCACGTAGAGAGTAGCGAATACGCCAACCAGCCGAGCGCGGCTACAGCGAGAAAAAGGCAACCAACCATGATTCGCCTACAGGTCATCTCCGACCTCGCATTGCCCAAGAAACGGCTTGGCCCAACGCCGCCTCAAAGGAAGCAAAGAATATTGAACAAACAATTTAGCACCGTTTTGCCATTCGGGGTTCGCTTGAATTAAGTCTAAGTGACAGCCTTCGAAACCAATCCAATCACATACTAGCTTGATCCTTCGGATTCCACTCCATATCATTTGGACCACAGAACGACCACCAGGTGTCTGGCAAGTACTCATCACACACAAACCGGAACAGGAAAAGGGGTCAGGACTCTTTTTTCGGTCGGCCGCGTGGCCGACGAGTACGTTCCAAACCGAGGCGGATGGCGCTGCTCCGTGCCCAGGTGTCGGAACCGAATGGCGAACCGCGACGGATGCAGGTTCGGATGGCTTTAACCTCAGCTTCGGATTGCGGCTCGTTGACCCAAGTTCGCCACTGCCGAGGCAGCGGTGGATCGGTCGGCACCGTCAACCACCGGCGTGCCGCAGAATCCGTCTGGCTCCGTGCCCAAGCAGAACTCCAGCGCCACTTCTCGGCCTGCTTCACGAGTTTAGCGCGGACCGGATTTCGTTCGACGTAGCGGATCACCTTCAGCAAGTACTGATCGGACTGCACCGGAAACGATTTAAAACGACCCTGATACAAATGCCCGGTTCCTCCGGTGTGATAATGCGAGTGCCAACGCATGGTGTGGGTCACCGTCAACTGCCGAAAAAACGAACTGACCTGATCGTCGGCCGTAGGACGCACGACAAAATGCCAATGATTGGGCATTAATACCATGGCGAAAATTGGCAGCGGAATCCGCTGCCAGGTCTCATCGAGCGCCCGCAGGAACGCATCGTAATCTTCTGGCTTTTCAAAGATCGTCAAACGGGCGACCGCCCGATTCAGGACATGAAACACTTCACCCGCCGGACAG
>CAZFLF010000279.1:0-2973 GCA_964519825.1 uncultured Pirellulaceae bacterium
AAGCATCACCACTTTGCCGCGATACTGACTCAACTTGAATTCCTTGCCGAAAATGTCCTCACCCTGAATTTCCGGCCCGACTCGACCGATGGAAAGGTAACGGATTTGGAACAATTGTTTTTCGGCCAATTGACCCAGCGTGCCATCGCGCGACGTGACCTCGGCAAACGATTTGAGCATCCGCTCGTATACCTGCTCGCGATTCTTATCCAGTTGCTTGGGATCGAGCGATGCCAGATGCTGGCCGTACTCCTTACCGTAGTATTCCAGTACCCGGTCGGCCGATTCAGGTAGTTTCTTGATCTGTTGCACCACGGTTGCCTGCTGGTCGAGGAGCAAGGCCAAATGCAGACAGGCCTGGGCTCGCACTTCAAAGTGCGGACTCTTTTCCAGTGCGGATCGCAGGAGTTTCTCGGCGGTGAGTGACGACGTGCGCGCGATCTGCGGACAAGCCGCTGCGAGCCGTTCACTTTCGAGATGGTTCTTGGCGAGCCGCTCCAAGGCGCGCTCCGCCTCAGGCTGGTTGCGAAGTTTTTTCAGCACCCAGTCCAAGGCGTCCACGGCGGCCGGATCCTTGGGGAATTGCTCGGCAAGCTCGAAAAACTTCTCGGCGAGTTCGCGAGGCTCGCGGCCGGCTTCGTACTCAGCGACGAGTCGCTGGTAACGCTCGGCGGATGAACTTGCATCGTCGCCGGACAGGTCCCGAACGCACACAGCGGAGAGTGCCAGCAGAAGACTAAGGGTCACGATGTTTCTTGGCCACATGCGACGAACCTCTTTACTGTGCATTCTTACTCGTATTCGCGGGTGCAAACGGATCGGAGAATTTTGGGTCTGAACTGATTTTGTCGTCGGTAAGCGTCTTCAAGAACGCCACGAGCGCCTGTTTTTCGTCGGCGGAAAGTTGGAAACCACGCGTGGCTTTCGTGCTGGCCTGTTCGCCGAACGCAAGGCCGAGATTCTCGTGCGGATGAACGCCGGTACTGTAATGCTCGACGACTTCCTCAAGGGTCTTGAATCGCCCGTCGTGCATATAGGGAGCGGTCCGCTCGATGTTTCGCAACGAAGGAGCTTTGAATTTTCCAGCGTCGGACGGTGTGAACGGATCATTCGCGGGTCTACCGAGCGCTCCTAATCCTGAATCGGTGTATTTCAAATCGAGCCCATTATTGAATGCTTTTGGCATTCCAAACGTTGGCGGCAAGTGGCAATGGGCACAACCCATCTCCGCGATTCCGCCGACACCGTCGATAAATAACGACTTGCCCAAGTTTTCTTGCGGCGTAAAGTCGTCGAATTCCACGCAGTAATCTCCGTGGCCACATTTATCCGCGGCGCGGTCGAACTTGGAGTCGAACGCCACCATGCTGCGCAGGAATTGGGCCACTGCCTTGGCAATCCGGTCGCTGGAGATCTCCGGCGTACCAAAAGCGGCTGCGAACAGTGGCGGATAATAAGGCAGCTTCTGAAGTTTGGCTTCCAACTCTTTCAATTCCATTCCCATCTCAATGGCGTCCTGGATGGGCATCAAGACCTGGGCCTCGAGGGTCGGTGCCCTTTCGTCCCAGAAGAGTCCCGGCCGCGTTCCTTTGAGATGGGTGTAACGCACATTGGCCAATCCCATGGCGTTGCGTCCGGTGCGGCCACCGAGGAATCCAACGCTGAACTGACGCGGATCGGAAAACCCGGACTGCTGGTGATGACACGATGCGCAGGAGACGGTGTTGTTTCGGGAGAGTTGTGTGTCGTAGAACAAAACACGGCCCAAAGTCGCACCCGCGTCGGTCAGCGGGTTGTCTTGAGGCGTATTATCGGCTTGTTCGAGTTCCGTCAGCGGGATGTGCGCTGGGATGCGGATGGAGGTATAGCGGTACGGTTCCTTCGGACAAATCGGTACGTCACGGCGCAAGGACTCGACCGGTAACGCTTGTGCCCATCCCGTACCGGTTGAACCCGCTAGCGATGCAAACACGACGCCCCAAACGACGGCGCGGCAGACCGCGGACTGTATGGAAATCACCATCGACCGTCTCACGTAAGTAATTCCTTAGGCAACTGAGACACAACACAATATAATGCCATGTGGACGGGAAGTCCTCCCTCTCACCGATTGATCTCCGGCCAAATGGTCGATTCCCCGCGAAGCGTTTCTTTTCGCTGGCAACTTTCTTTTTCTTTGGGGAGTCACCATCATGCTCAACGTCTCGGACAAGTACGTACTTCAGAAAGTCAACCAACGCCTCTCGCGACTAGGAGGCTCGCAAAGCAAGGTCATGGCGTCGGTCGCCCGCGGAGACGTAACGTTATCTGGCACCATTCAATACGAAATACAGCGCTCATCGCTCCTGAAGATCGCCACCAGCGTTCCTGGCGTGCGCCGTGTACTTGATCAATTGAAGGTCAAGCCCAAGGAAAAGCGAGTGTAGTCCAGGGCGCCGCCGAATCCTGGCTGGATGCCGCTGATCTACGGCATTCCAGCGAAGGATTCACACCGAAGGAGCAAGTCGTGAACATTACCGCCAAGTATTTGCGTCGTGACCCTGCCGAGGTTGTGCCCTGGACCGAGACTTGCGGGCAAATCCGCCCGCTGATCGAGGCAGCCGACGAGGCCGCGGCAGAGGTCCACCACGTCGAGATCGATCACGCCAAACTCCACTACCACAAGCAGACCGATGAAGTCTATTACGTCATCGACGGGCAGGGGACGATGATCCTCGATGGGGAGGAAATCGAATTGCATCCTGGGATCGTTATCTACGTACCGCGGGGAGTTCCACACAAGGCCATTGGCAAACTGACGGTCCTGACTGTGTGCATCCCGCGCGGCGTCCTGAGCGACATCTATGAATTGGAATGAGAGATCCGTGCCAAGACAAATCAGGTGACGAAAAAGGGGGAAGTCAACTGAGCGCGATCCAATCGTCACTCACGCAGGTGGCTGGCTGTCCCCGAGTTTGCTGTCCCCGAGTTTGC
>CAZFLF010000279.1:3073-7823 GCA_964519825.1 uncultured Pirellulaceae bacterium
ATCGTCACTCACGCAGGTGGCTGGCTGTCCCCGAGTTTGCTGTCCCCGAGTTTGCCGGCCCCCGATAGAGTCGCCGTCAGTACGGGCATGAACCGTGTCATTTCATGTTCCAGGGAGGCTAATAGTTCCGGCGCCTTCCGCAAGTCCCCGTCAGGGCCGAGCAACTCCAGCTGCCCGGCCTGCCTGGCGGCCGGTTTGATCCCCAAGGAATTCATCGCCCCCTTCAACGTGTGGGCTGCACGCTGGAATGCCCGGATGTCTCGGCGGACCAGCGACTCGCGGAGTTGCAACATCAGGCGGGGACATTCGTCGAGAAACAGTCGAATCAACTCCTGGAGCAGTTGTCGATCGCCACCGACGACCTCCAGGGCTGCAGCCCAGTCCACCGGTTCCTCAGAGTTCTCGGCCTGCCTCCGGGTGTCAGACGGGCGACTGCCTACGGAGTCATTCCACACTGTTTCGATCGTTTCAAACAGTTGCTGCGCGCGGACCGGTTTCGCCACGTAGCCATCCATACCCGCGTCCAAACAACGCTCGCGGTCCCCTTTCATCGCGTGAGCCGTCATGGCAATGATCGGAGTATGCTTGCCGGTCTTTTGCTCCTTGGCGCGGAAGACGGCGGTGGCTTCTAGCCCGTCCATCTCCGGCATCTGGACATCCATCAACACCAAGTCGAACGACTGCGACTCCCAGGCCGCCACAGCCTCTTTGCCATTGCCCGCCACGACGACCGAATGTCCGTGCTTTTCCAACAGTCCGCGGGCCAGCTTCTGATTGACCAGACTGTCTTCGGCCAGCAGGATTCGCAGTTGCCGCAATTGTGTCACGGACTGGACGACGGGCGTGGGGGGCTCCTCCTGTTCCGCCGAGACGAAGCCCAGGGCGAGCCCCATCGCGTCGAACAATTCTGACTGCTTGACCGGCTTCATGAGATGCGCCGAGATGCCCAGTTGCTCGCAGAGGGCAATGTCGCCCGGCTGGGTCCCTGATGTCAGCATCATGATGACGGTGCCGTCGAACAACGGCTCGTGTTTGATTTGTCGGGTCAATTCGAAGCCGTCTTGATCCGGCATTTGGCAGTCGGTGAGCACCAGGTCATAGGGCCGTCCAGCCTGCTGCGCTTCGCGCAGGGTCAGGAGCGCCTCACGCGCTCCTGAGACGGCCGTGACGTGCACTCCCCAGTCGCACAGTATCTCCTCCAGAATCAGGCGGTTCGTGGCGTTGTCATCGACGACTAGCACCCGGCGACCACGGACAACCACCGGTGTTTCGGTCGGCTGGAGTGTGGTGGTGTCATGAGCAGCCAGCCGCAATCGGACTGTGAAGTGAAACGCACTCCCGTGGCCTAGTCTGCTCTCGGCCCAAATGCGCCCATCCATCAATTCGACCAACCTAGCGGAAATCGCAAGTCCCAATCCGGTGCCGCCGAATTTGCGCGTCGTCGACGTGTCGACCTGCTCGAAAGCCTTGAAGACCATGTCGAGCTTGGGCGCAGGGATTCCGATGCCCGTGTCGCGGACGGTAAAGTGCAGCAGCGCGTCTTCGTCCGATTGCGACTCACACGTCACATCCACGACGACCTCGCCTTGCTCGGTGAACTTGATGGCATTCGCCACCAGATTCACCACAATTTGCCGCAGTCGCCCGAGATCACCAATAAGAGCGTCGGGCACGTTTGAGTGAACGTGATAGGCCAACTCCAGCCCCTTTGTGTGGGCGCGGAGGGCCATCGATTTCATGGCGTCGCCCAGACGTTCCCGCAAGCCGAAAACCACGCTATCGAACTCCAGCTTGCCCGCCTCAATCTTTGAGAAATCCAAGATGTCATTGATCAGCGCCAGCAGCGATTCGCCCGAATCCCGCACCATCGTCAGGTACTCGTGCTGCATCGGTGTCAGGGGCGATTCGAGCACCAGTTCCGTCATGCCAATGATCGCATTCATGGGCGTGCGGATTTCGTGGCTCATGTTGGCGAGGAAGCTGCTTTTCGCCTGGCTGGCGGCTTGGGCCGCGCCCGTAGCCGTTCGCAGCTCTTCCCCCGTGCGTTCCAATTGCTGCACCAGGGTGTAGAGTTGCCGCGTCGACCGTTCCGCAATTGCCTCAGCCTCCTTGCGGGCCTTCCGCTCGCGCTCGCAACGTTTCTTCAGTTGAGCCAGTTCTTCGTCTCCGGAGCTACTCATGGCATCAACTCTTGGCTGGCGACGCTGGCTGAAAGGAACAAACGAGCACGCACTGGGCGTCCCCGCGGTTCATGCACTGTGGCTGCTGGATCAACACGCGCTCGTCGTAGTGATCCGCGGCCCCTTCGATCAATCCTTCGGCGAAGGCGCACAACTTTCGGTACGACTTGTAACCAATTGTCAGCGAATCTGGCGCCGAAGCGTCGAAAACGAAGATCGGCACGTGCGCTCCCGGATACAGTTTGCGCACCTCCGCGTGAATGATGTCGTTTAAGGTCAAAACAAAGGGGCGCGCAGATGTGTGAGGCTCGAAAAAAGGTGGAAACCGTTCCGCCAGCAGGGGCATTGAGGTACGCCCGAACCAGCGCACGATCGCGTCGTCAGGCAGGTTCAATACCGACGCCGCAGCCGCGACCAGCTTGTCCAAATCCGCATCCGGGTAGCTACCCAACGACGTGTAGGCTCCTTCAAGCTGCGCCGCGTCAAGCAGCTTGTCCCACGTCGCTTCCCCGTATTGCGCCGCGACGACGTCCTCCAACAGATTGAAGACAATTCCCTTCACCTGCCCCACTCACATGAAAAACAACGACTAGAACCCAGTATGCCGACGATCGGCTAGTCGAGGCAAAAGGCTCGGACGAACCAGATCAATCGAAGAAGTATATCCGTCGTAACGACCTAAGAGAAAGGCGGTCACGAAACTACAGATCTTGGTTCGTCGCTGGGGTGCCGACAAAATGTGGCGGATCGTGCGAAGTCGGACGTCGATCCGGTCTCCATGTGTGGCAAATGACCGAAGTGAGTGCCAGCGTTGACTGCGAGAATTGGGTAGACTCTCATCGCACGCCTGGAGTGCAGGCCGAATGTACCTCGTAGATCCTTGGGGGCGACCGAAAAATAACTTCGCCACGCTCCTCTCCTCAACTGGGGAGAGGGCAGGGTGAGGGGTTGCAAGAAACGGGAAGTTATTTTTCGGTCGCCCCGTAGCGAGTTGTCACATGAAAACACCAATGGTTTGTCTGGCAATGATCGTTTCTGTCGTCTTTGCCGGTAGGGCTCTGGCAAGCGATGGCCTGCCGTACGACCAAAAGCAGGATGTGGTCTACGCCGAAGTTCACGGCACCGGCTTGCTGATGGACATCTTCACTCCCACCGGCAAACCGAATGGTCTGGCGATCGTGGACGTCGTCAGCGGCGCGTGGTATTCGGATCGCAGCAAGATTCGTGACCACACTTTGGCGCAGATGTATACGATTTTTTGTTCTCGTGGATATGTTGTGTTTGCGGCCCGTCCTGGATCCAAGACCCGCTACTCGCTCGCCGAAATGGACCAGAACGTCAAGTCGGCCATTCGCTACGTCAAGGAGCACGCGGCGGAATACAAAATTGATCCGGCGCGGCTCGGGATCACCGGCGCCTCGGCTGGCGGACATCTTGCGACTTTAGCGGCGTTGACCCCTGCTGAGGGAGATCCGAGCGCGAAGAAACCGCTCGACCGGCACGACACGAAGGTACGGGCCGTCGCCGTTTTCTTTCCACCAACCGATTTTCTCGACTGGAGTGGGGGCAAGATGATGAATCTTGACGTTCTCGCTCCGCTCCTCTTCGTCGGTGGTATTCAAGGACACAGCGACGAAGAGATTAAGGTGGCAGCCCGGGCCGTTTCACCCCTCCATCAAGTCACTAAGCCGACAGCCCCGTTTTTGTTGATCCACGGTGATGCCGACAAAGTTGTTCCCTTGTCCCACTCCCAGAAACTTATCGACGCGATTACCAAGGCAGGCGGCTCCGCGGAACTAATCATCAAGTCGGGTGGTGCACATCCCTGGCTGACCATTCCGGAAGAGGTCCGCGTTATGGCGGATTGGTTCGACAAACAGCTGAGCTCGATGCCGGGGTCGGCTGCCAAGTAGCCGACGCGCAAACGGAGTGCCGGGGTGCGAGGGTGATGGGGTGCGAGGGTGATGGGGTGATGGGGCAGAGCGTAGCGATGCCCCAGCAATGCAGTCCCATACCCTGCGGCGACTGCAGTCGAGAGGCAACAGCGCTCCGTGACTCGTCGTTCGGGTCCTAAGAACCCGGTGTCTCTGGTGCGGCGGCCGGCGCCGGCGGTGTAGCAGCCGACGGTTCCGGAGAGGGCGCTTCTGGAGTCGGCGCTTCCGGAGTCGGCGGTTCCGAAGCTGGCGTCGGCGGTGCGGGGTTATCGGGAGCTTGTGGGGCTTCTGGTTCCGTCTCCGACGTTGGCAATTGTCCGGGACCGTAGGTCTTGCCTTTGTAATTCAGAACCATGTAGTTTCCAGTAATCTTCCCTGTGACTTCGCCGTTGATCTCGATGTTTTGGCCATTCTTAATGCGTAGGTCTCCATCAATCACGCATCCTGACTTCACTTTCAGGAGCTGCCCGATGAAATCGACGTCTCCGTGAATGTTGGCTTCCACTTCCATCATTTGGCAGACTGCCGCGATGTCTACATCCACGTCCTGGGTGATTTTCAACGATTGGCACACGTAGACCGTTTTTTCCGCGGGGGATTGACCGACCTGAATCACCTGGCCCATTTGCTTTTCAT
>CAZFLF010000280.1:0-7789 GCA_964519825.1 uncultured Pirellulaceae bacterium
TGTGGCCAGTGCCACAAGATGCATGGCGCCGGGCAAGAGGTCGGTCCGGATATCACCAGCAACGGTCGCTCCTCTTTTGATCAGTTGCTGTCCAACGTATTGGATCCGAGTCTCGTCATCGGTCCGGCGTATCAGGCCGTCACCGTGGTGACCACCGATGGACGCGTACTGAACGGATTGCTCGCCGAAGACAGCGAACAGCGCGTCTTGCTGAAGACCCAGGGGGGCAAAATCGAGACGATCGCTCGTGCCGACGTGGACGAAGTCGTTCAATCCAAACTGTCGCTCATGCCCGAGAACTTGGAGCAGCAACTGAAACCGGAGGAGCTGGCCGATTTGTTCGCGTTTCTCACGCTCGACAAGCCGCCGCAGGACCCCGCGGCGAAACTGATTGTCGGGGCTCCAGTGCACCGACAGGAACATGAAGGACAAGAAGATAAAGCCAAGAACGAATGAGCTCGTTCTTCGCTGTTCTGATCTTCCTGTCCATTATTTTCCTGTCGTCTGCTTTCCGAACTGCGCGGCCCACTCTTCGAGTAAGGAGAACTGTTTGACGAAGTTGTGCTCGTTCACACCGAGCGGGCTTTTGAAGAAACTGGCGAGGAACGTGAGTAATCCGTGTTGGCCGGCTCGGTGCGCCCGTTCTGTGAAGCGGACCAGGTCGATTACCAAAGGTGCAGCCAGCAACGAGTCGCAGCCCTGCCAGATGAATTGCAGGATCATTGGCGTGCCGAGGAACCCGCGGAAGTGGATATGATCCCAGGCCGTCTTCCAGTCACCGAGGCTTTCGATGTACTCGATGCTGACGTGCGTTTGCGGCGCATAGCCGAAGATTTCACTGAGCAACCGGTCTTTGCTGACCACCTTGGTCTTTTTGTTGGCCGGATCGTCGAGCACCTTTCCATCCATATTGCCGAAGATGTTGTGACCGACCCAGCTCATCACTTCCAGATTGCGGTCGGCGAACATTGGGGCGAGAGTGCTCTTGAGCAGCGTCTCACCGGTTTTGCCATCGTGTCCCATGTGGCAAGTTTTCCGATCGATCGCCAATTCGCAAATCGCCGCCGGCGCGGAGCCAAGCGAGGGAGTGAAGTTGATGTACGGATACCCCAACTCCAAGGCGGCGATTGCGTACAGAGAACTGGCGGCCAGCGGGCATTTTTCGCTACTTTCGAGTAGCTGCTCGAGTTCTGACCAGCTCTGCGGCAGTAGGCTGGCGTCGACGGGGGGTTCGGTGGACGCCACGTTGACCACAATGACTTTGTCGAGCTTATTCTGTTGGTAGAAATACTGCAGATCATGTTGAACACGGCGCATCGCGGCTCGGGGAGTTTCACGCGAATCGCGCAGCGTCGAATCGGCGAACTTTGCAATCGTCGGCCCGACGTTGAAGAGGACTCCCGGACGAATCTTCGCGTCGATTGCTGCCAATTCGTCGCGGCACTGCTCGATCAAGCTGCTGTCGATCGCCCGGCTGACGCGCGCCAACTTCATGGCCTCGTCGAAGAGGGTTGTTTTGCGGATATCATGCCCGCCTATGACAAACTGATTCCAGTCGATTAGGCCGAGCGATGCGAATTGCGGGAGTTGACTGACAAGTCCTTGGTTGCCGGTCAAACCTTTGCGCAGCGCCGCCAAACCCACGATGGTTGTCGTCGCGACGCCTCCGTGTGCGCCTACAAACCAGACACCGATTTTGTTCGTCATTCTGTTCCCTTCCGCGGCTCATGACAGCCAGTTACGATGATTGTCCTTCGTCGTTCAATCCAGCGTCAAGCGGACCGTTTTGTCGTGAGTGTAAGGTAAGTGCGATGTTTGAAACCCTCGATGTGGCCCCACCCGATTCGATTTTGGGATTGTCGGACGCATTCCGGCAGGATCCGAATCCGCAAAAGATTAACCTGAGTGTTGGGGTCTACAAAGATGCACAGGGGACTACGCCGATTTTGGCGAGTGTGAAAGAGGCCGAGCGGCGAATGCTCGCCTGTGAAACGCACAAGAGTTATCTGGCCATCGAAGGTTTGCCCGACTACGGCCGGTACGTCAGTGAATTGCTGTTTGGGACAGGGCATGAAATCGTGCAGGCGAAGCGGTCGGTCACGTTACAGACGCCGGGAGGCACCGGGGCGCTGCGGGTTGCCGCGGACCTCCTTAAACGCAAGTTTCCAAACGCTCGCGTCTGGCACAGCCGGCCGACGTGGGCCAACCATCCGAGTGTGTTCCAGGCCGCCGATCGTCTAGTCGACTCGTATGCGTACATGGATGCCGCACAAACGGGGTTGGATTTTGACTCGATGCTAGCTGGCTTGCGGAAGATCCCGCCCGGTGACGTCGTGTTGCTCCATGCCTGCTGCCACAATCCGACCGGCATCGATCCGGCACTGGATCAGTGGCGGCAGATTGCCGACGTGATTGCCGAGCGGAATCTGCTACCGCTGGTCGACTTTGCCTATCAAGGATTCGGAGACGGATTGGACCTCGATGCCCTAGGGCTGCGTGAGTTGAGTCGGCCGGGCAGGGAATTGCTTGTGTGCAGTTCCTTCTCGAAGAACTTTGGCTTGTATTGCGAACGCGTCGGTGCGTTGACCATCGTGGCGGCGTCGCGTGAAGCCGCCGAAGCCGCACTGAGCCATGCGCGAGTCTGCGTGCGAGTCAACTATTCGAACCCGCCCCAGCACGGTGCCGGAATTGTCGCGACCGTGCTCGGTGACTCGGACCTGCGAACGCAGTGGTACCGAGAACTGGAAGAAATGCGCGCCCGCATTCACACGATGCGCAGTCGTTTTGTGGAAATGATGCGGACCAAAACGTCGAAACGGGACTTTTCCTTCATTGCCCGCCAGCGCGGCATGTTCTCCTATTCCGGGCTGACTCCGCTGCAAGTCGACGAACTACGCACCAAGCATGCGATCTACATTGTGACCCAAGGAGGTCGCATCAACGTCGCCGGAATGACCGACGCAAATCTGCCTCGGCTGTGCGAGGCCATCGCATCGGTGTTGTAAACAGCGGCTCAGTGAGTGGTGCGACTCCACGCATTTTGCACTGCCGCCCGTCGCCAGCTGCTACCAGGTGGTTACCCAGTGGCGGCAGACTCCTTCGCATACCAGGAGCGATGAAACAGCCCTGGAGGGTCGAACGCTTCTTGCGGCGCAGTGCGGCTTTACTGACATCGCGAATTCCGCTCACGTGTGGGCACACGGGTTGCTGTATGGGTTAGCGAAGCCGTCGAAGTTGGCAACATCGTCGCGGCGAAAGCTTGAGTTTAGATCTTCTATTAAGGAGTTTACCCATGAAGCGTCCCGAGAATCGTCATTTCCTACGACGACGAGCAGCAGTCGGTCAGCGTCTAAACCTCCCGCGTCACCGTGCCGGAAAAATCAAGTACGGCTTAGCGGCGTGGCTACTTGGATTACCCTTGCCCATTATCCTCTTAGCGTTAGTTTTTAGAGGGTGTGATTGGTAGTGGAGCAATCTATCTGGTGGCGGAACGACCCAGCCTCCACAGTTGGGAGGCGGGTCGGTCGGACGCCTTGCTCAGAACGCGGTTAATCAGCATTCGTCCACGGACTCCGATAGTCACTGGCCACTCAGAACCTTGTCAGGGCGCAAATGATCGGAATTGTGAGGGACGAGTACCGCGATGAGGTTGCCGTGGCGATCAAATCCGGCAACGTCGGCGGGTAAGGCGTGCTGAGGACGAGAAATCGGCTGGCCGCGGCGAATAAGCACGATTTCTTCATCACTGAGCCGGATCGCGGGGAGTTCTTCAACCGCCGCCTCGAGCGGGAATAGGGCCGCGGGCACCGCGTTGGCAGTCAGTGAATGCGGGTGGACGGCGGCGGCGAGTTTGAATGGGCCGATCGCTGTGCGGACAAGTTGGCTCATGACGGCTCGAGTGCCAAGTGACTCCGCCAAGTCTCGACCGAGCGCACGAACGTATGTTCCCGAACCGCACTCAATCGCCACATCGAGAACTGGATACTCGTAACGCACGATTCGTAACGAGTGGACTGATACGGTGCGTTCGGTCAATGAAATCTTTTCCCCTTTCCGTGCCAGTTCATAGGCTCGTTGTCCGCGCACTTTCACGGCCGAGTAATCGGGCGGTCGTTGTGAAATAGTGCCGACAAATCGCGGTAGCGCTGCTTCGAGGTCGGACCGCGAAGGCTGACGGACATCTGGCATTTCGACGACCGCTCCTTCGATATCATCGGTATCGCTTTGACGACCGAGCAGAAACGTGGCTTCATACGACTTTGGCAGTCGTTGAACGTATTCGACGAGGCGCGTCGCGGCGCCCACGCAAACAACGAGCACCCCGGTCGCGAGCGGATCAAGCGTACCGGCGTGTCCGATCTTGGCCGGCCGAACCAATCGCTGCACCTGGTTCACGACGTCGCGTGAGGTGATGCCGGCGGGCTTGTGAAGATTAAGCAACCCATGCATGGTCGAGTTTGAATTCGTACAGTTGCTGCATTTCCTGCGACGTTCGATGACGGAGGTTGATCAGCCGGTCCTTCAGTTTATCGGTGTTTGTCACTGCTAAGGCCGCCAAGGCACGAAATTTGTCGGCTAAGACTCCGTCCAATTCTGGGCTGGTATTGCGCGCGTGCCCAAGTGGGTACATGACGATTTCGCTGGAACGCTTACCGAGTCGTGCGTGCTCAATCTCCAGCTGCGTCGGAATACCGTCCGGGTATTTGGCATCGAATTCCGGTCCGCCGTGGACCAGTTCAATCTTCGACATGAGTTGTCGAGTCAGTGGATCGAAGAGAGCCGCATCTTCGTAGTCGCTCGGCATCAACATCAATTCGCGCCATCCAGCCTTGTGCAGGCCAAACGCCTTGCGCAGCAGTCGGCCGATGATGTAGAACATCGAATGGTCAGCGCTTTGACGATTCTGCGGATCACGCTTCGCCGGATCGCCGATAATGCTGAACGCCGGTTCGTAAATCACCACGCGTACTCGTGTGATTTGGTCGATGTTATCCAGCAAAGCGGGATGCGCCATTAACAGGTCGATCAGGGCTTGTATTGCCCCAGCCGACTGATGTTCATACAGGCCCAGTTTGAAGTGCATGCCCATCACGGCGAAGTCATCACCCGCGGCCGCGAGGTGCAGGTCGAACGGGGACTCGCCGGGCGGCTTGGGCTCGGACAGGCAAAAGATCGCTTGCGGGTTCCGGAAGATATCCGCCGGCCCGATGAACCCGCGCAGAGCGCGGTGGACCGACACGACTGCCGTTTCCGCGCTGATTGCCGCCGATGCACCTTTCGAATCCGACAGTTGCTGCCCATGCCGAATCGCACGGAAGGGGATGTAATGTGCGATGAGCAGTCCGATGGCCGATTCAATTCGTTCCGCCGTCGCGCCGAGCATGGCCCCATACACGGCGGCTGACGCAATCGCACCGTGCACCACGTGGTCGATCTTGTAGCGGCGCAGAGCAAATACTTCCGCTAGCCGACCACGGATTTCATCCAGACAGATCATCGCTTGGAGTGCCTCGCGGCCAGATGTCGGCACCTGTTGTCCTCCGGCGATCACGACGGGATAGAAATCGTTATGGCCGAACTCCCCTTGCGACTGACCGCGTGCCGGGTTGTAGCCAAAGTTGGTTCCATTGGCGTCGAGTTCCCGAACAGCGGAACAATTGGCCAGTACCGCCTTTTCGGGTTTTACTGCGATCATCGAGCCAAGACACGTGGCTCCGGCATCTCCGGTTCCAACCCGATACGACAATGCCTCTTTGCGCAAGGCTACGGGAGCGTTCATGCGACAAGCCAGCGCGGCCACGCCACAGGCCACGCTATCCAGATGAAATTGTTCCACCTTGGCAAATACGTCCGGATCCGGTTCTCCGAGCCGCCCCGCGAGGAAGTCCAGCGCATACTGGCCAATCCCGCGGGCCTGGTTTTCTCGACATGAGAGGTGGACGAATCGATTCGGCACGAGCGTAAGTCTCCAGGGAGCGCGCTGGTGTCATCTTCCGCTTTTCACGATCCTTCACAAGCAGCCGTGCCGTTTTGCCACTGGCCGTGGCCTAGTTCCTGGCTTATTCTGCAATGATCATGACTGTTCCATCTCAATTCCCGTCCAACCGGCTGCGGCGTCTACGGTATCACCCGGCGGTTCGTGAGTTAGTGCGCGAGACGCGACTCGCGCCCGCGAATCTGATCCTGCCCCTGTTCGCGCGGACCGGCCGCGACATTCGCCAGCCGATTGCATCCATGCCTGGTCACTTTCAATTGTCGGTCGAGCACATCGCCGAAGAAGCGAGGCTTGCGCAGAAGGTGGGTCTGGGAGGCGTGATTTTATTCGGCATCCCGGCCGCAAAAGATGCCATTGGCAGCGACTCGACCTGCGATACGGGTATCGTGCAGCAAGCGGTTCGTGCGGCCAAGGAGGCCGCACCGGAGTTGCTCGTCGTTACCGATGTTTGCTTTTGCGAATATACCGATCACGGGCATTGCGGTGTCGTCAACAAAAACACCGGCCGCCAAGATGTGGATAACGACGCAACACTACCGTTGCTTGGTAGGCAAGCCGTAAGCCACGCTCGCGCCGGCGCCGATATGGTCGCGCCAAGTGGCATGATGGATGGGATGGTGGGTGCGATTCGGGGCGCGCTGGACGAGGCTGGCTTCACGCATCTCCCAATCATGAGCTACGCCGCCAAATATGCCAGCGCGTTTTATGGTCCGTTTCGCGAGGCCGCTGAGAGTACACCCCAGTTTGGTGATCGGCGGGCGTATCAGATGGACCCGGCAGCCGCGGCGGGCCAAGCACTGCGCGAGGTGGAACTCGATTTATCCGAGGGAGCGGACCTCGTGATGGTCAAACCGGCACTTGCCTATCTGGATATCATCCGGCAAGTACACGATCGGTTTCCCGGCGTCCCTATCGCAGCCTACAACGTGTCCGGCGAGTTCAGTATGGTCAAAGCAGCTGCGGCCAATGGCTGGGTTGACGAACAAAAAACCGCCATGGAAATGCTGACCGCGATCCATCGCGCTGGCGCCCGTGTCATCCTTACTTATTGGGCCAAAGACGTCGCGAAGTGGCTGGGGGCGTAAGCTGGCGCTAAAGAATGACCAAATCCCAATTACCAATGACCAAGGGCAAAGACAGTCACTGAGATCTTTGCCCACAGTGAGCGATTAGTTGCCGCGACCATAAGCAAATACTTACCAACAATTGGTCATTGGGATTTGGTCATTCGGTCCTGCTTGGTCATTGGTCATTCGGATTTGGTCATTTCCTAGTCCGCATATTGCCTCAATTCCGTCTCTCCGACTAGCCGAAGAAGAGTACAGCCGCTTGCTCGCTCCGGCTGGCAGCGGTATCCTTCCAAGCGCCCTGACAGCCGGTGCCGTGCGAGACGAACGATGAGTACCATCCCGACGACATTCTCTAAGTTGTGCATCTGTACCCGTCCGGGTTCCTGAGACCCGGATCCCGCGCTGCTGTCGTCCCCTCCCTGGTTCGCTTTCTCTCGCCACAATAGTTTCTTGGGAGTCATGTCATGGCCTCGGATGTTCGTTTGAAAGAACAGTTGCCCAAGCTGACAGAACGAATCGTGCGCACTTACATCGAAGTGCCGCAGATTAATCATTTGGGGCATATGCCATTGCCCAGCTACGAGGAAGTGATTTCCGCTGTGGAGGATCTAAAGGAAATCATCTATCCCGGCTTTCGGCGCCGCACCGGTTTGCACATCGGGAATGTGACGTACTACGTCGGCGATTTGATTGACCGGTTGCACGATAAGTTGACCATTCAGAT
>CAZFLF010000281.1:0-7785 GCA_964519825.1 uncultured Pirellulaceae bacterium
CCGACAGTCGCTGGCAACGCCGGAGGATTGGCATCGGCGAACAGAATTCGCCGCCGAATCGCGGTGCCAGCGAAATCAAGTTGGGAAAGCTCCGCAGTGGCGCACGTTACATCGCCACGATTGAACCCTGGCACGGAGACCGCGTGGTGGTGTACAGCGAACCGGATGCACAGCATCCATCGCCCGACGGGCTGTGGCATCGGCACGTAATCGACGCTGAGTTGAAGTGGGGGCATGCCGTCTGGTGTGCGAATCTGGACGCTGATGGCGACGAAGAGTTAATTATCGGTGTGCGCGACGACTTGGATGCCAAAAATCCCGCCAAGCGCCGCGGCTTGCGCATCTACGATCCCGTCGATGAACGGGGTGCGATCTGGACTCGGCAAATCGTCGATCCCGGGAGTGTGGCGATCGAGGATCTCTCGGCTGGCGACTTGAACGGCGATGGGCGGAATGACATCGTGGCCGTCGGCCGGGCCACACACAACGTGAAGATCTATTGGAACGAGACATCACCGCGTTGATTTGTTCACAGACTGCGGGTCAAGATCGCTCAGGGCCTCGGAGAGTTGCCTCATTAGATCGGGCTGCTCCAGCAGCTTGGCGATGCCAGGGTGATTCAACAGCGACAGTGCAGTCTGCTTGTCCAGTGGTTTTCCGGACTCGGCGAGCTTTCGCAGCTGTGGGTCCTGAGCTAACGATTCAATGGCGTGCCTCACTTCTGATTTGCTGCGCAACCGGCCAGCGGGGCGAGACCGCATCGCTTTCTGCAGCTTTGCCGGGTCACTGAGAACGGCTACGGCACTTTGCAGGTTCTTGAGCTGTGGCAGTTTCTCAAACGGGTTGTAGGCGACAACGAATGAACCAATCGTGCTGCGACGAGTGCGTTCGGCAATATCAACGACCCGCTTGGAAACAGCGCGGGCCAGTGCGTTTTGATCACCCTTCCCGGCGGCGTTCACTCGTTGCTTGGCGTGCGGTTCGACGACCAGGATGCCGCTCAGCAACAGCAGCACTGCCGCGGCTCCCTGCAATCCACCGATTCCAAATCCAAGCAAGCGATTGGCATCTTCAAGCTGCGGCCGGTTCCGCAAAAGCCGGTTGGAGAAAATGGAAACCGCAACCGTCGTGAGCAGGAAAATCGCGCCACTCGCTGCGACCAGGCTGATCAACCGCGTTGCACCTGGCGATGTGTCGAAACCTCTCGCTATGTAAGGTGACAACCACAGTCCGACCGGCGACGCAAATGCATACACCCCCGCCAGCCCACCAACAAAACCAACCAGGCGCAGCGCTCCAACGTAAAATCCCCAGAGTCCCGCAATCGCCGTGGCCGCCAGCGCGGTGGCAGCCACGTAATCCTGTTCGGACCAACAGAAGCCGATGATTGCGCCTAGTGTTCCGAGCAACAGCAGCCAGACTGGCAAGCCGCGCGATGATGCTGGTTCCATGAGCAGGTACTATTAATACGAAGACAGGAATGAAGGCCAACGGTAAAGCATAGCTTTTTTCACCGTGGCCGAGTCTCTCCGAGACTCGAGCCCCAGTGTTTGGATCGGTCAAGTGAGCGGTAGGGTGCGCGTCTCAGGCGCGCGGCCCCAGGTTGGCAGCCAGATTCTACCGCTGGAGTGCGCGTCTCGGAGAGACGCGACCACGGCGCCACCAGTTCGCGTTGTTTTTGATCAACATGTTCCGTGAAGACAACACTGCCCCGCATCCGATCCAGCTATTCACGGCGCAGAGCGTCGTACCACACTGAGCTCAACGATTCGGATCCGATACCTGAATCTGTCCAACCAGTTGCCGATCGGGGAAGCAGGCGAGCAGGTACGTATTGCGGCCATCAACGATCGGGACGGGACAAGTTTGCAGCGGTCCGAGTGGGGCGCCGCGCCGAGCTGGGCACAATCCGATTTGATGAGTCCCCACGGGCAGCTCCAATCGCTGCACTTGAATCTGATTCGGCAGCAAACCCCAGCAGCGGGTGTCCGCCGATTCTGTGAATTCCCACGCGACTCCGGCCGCAAGGATGCCGAGACTTGCCCAAGAGTTGTTCACGTTCAACCCGTCCTGCGCGCCGTACGAAACCGCCTTCTTCGCAATGCGTCGGACGACCGACCGGGCCACGATGTGCGGCAGGACTGCCTGATGTTGTGCGACTGCTAGTTGACCAATGTCGGTGATTGATTGCGTTACGCCAGCCGGCAGTTGATTGACCTGGACGAGTACCCCGTCGATTTCGTTGGGGGGGACGACCACGTGCGGTACTTTGATCGGCGCGATCGTGGGTGGCAGTTCGTATTTGCCGACCGCGGACAGAATTCTATCCGCGATTAACAGCGCATTACTGGTCGGAGCTTCGACGACTTCCTCTTTATACGGTCCGCGACCGACGAGCGTGAAGACATAGGCCACGCCGTGACCGGGCTGCGAGTGTGTGCCGCGTTGCGCCCGCTCGAGGTCTAAGGGTGCTCCGGTGAATCGCGGCTCCCAAGAGACGACCTTGGCGAACGAGTTGGCCGCGTCGTCGTAATTGGCATGCGTGGCTTCGCGCAGTACGCCGTGCAGGTAAGGCGCGATCGCGAGCTGTTTATAGGACAGCTTGGGGTTTTCCGCCGCTCCCGGCAGCCCCAGGGCGATAATCGCCGCTTGCTTCTCTTCGATCTGCAACGAGTACGCACCGGCGTCGCGCCCGTCGCGCAGCAGGTTCGACAGCGCGAGAAACACGCGGACCAGCACTTGCTCGTAGTCCTCCCCCGCGTAGGCCCGCTGCTTGTCATCGGTCAGAAACGACAGTGTTGATTCACCTAGATCGGACTGCGCTAAGTAGTCAAACTGGTCGCGCACTTCGCGGAGGCGCGTCTCGGCGTCCTCCGGTCGGCCAGTTACGAGAGCGATCATGGCTTGATCGAGCTTCAGACAATCCTGATCGCGGTGCCAGCGGGAATCGGCTTTCTCCAGAGTCTGCGCAGCCGCATCCAACTCGCCATGTTGAAACAACTGCCGTGCCTCGTGCACCCGTTGAGCATGCGTCGTGCAACCGGCGAATAGCGCCAGTGCCGAGAACAAAGCAACGTGGCTGATAGCGGCGAATGTCAGTGCAGACCGTATTGACGCACCTGGCCCAGCTTCGATTTGTGATAGCCCTTGCGAATCTTGGCTGACTCCTTGTCGTACTGACCGGTCTGAATGTTGGTCAGTTCCAAGGTCAGCAAGTAGTCACGTTGGTAATCGGCATTGTCGTGCGTGGTGCCCGACGTGATCGTCGCAAACAGAAAATATTCGAATGGCTGACCTTGCTGTTCGAGCACGGCGGCGAAGGTTCGCATGTTTTCTGGGATGACCAGCGAATCGGGTCTTAGACGCGATTCGCGTAAGGCGGCTTCGATATACCGGCGGCTGATCGAGCGAAATTTCTGCGACGCGAGTATTTGCGAATCGACCTGCTCGTAGATCTGGTCCTTGAAGTCTCCCAGTTCTTCCGCACTCTTGTTCTCGATACCGAGAAAGCAGACCGCTTTGGGTTGGAGGGGGGGCGGCAGCTCGTTCTGACTCACCTGCTGAAACACCGTGTCTTGACGGTCGAGGAGTTTTGCGACCGCTTCATCGATTAGTGGATTGAATGTCTCCGCGCCAGCGGAATGGCTGCCGACCATATCCTTCTGGTGGTCATTCAGAACATGTCCGTATTGATGGCCGCGACACCCGGTGTAAAAACACGCTGCGCCTACCACCGCCTGCGAGAGAAATCGGCGACGATCCACGAGAGTAAGCTCCGAAAGAGGGCTGTGTCGGACAGGAATGCACAACCTGCATTCCGGGTCTACTTAGATCTGTTCGACCAAGGCGCTAGGGCGAGTCGACTCCGGCCGTGTGATTTTCGGCCGCGCGCGGCAGGACTTATCCCGAAAAGCCGCCGCGAACGCAAGATGAGTTGGCTGTGACGGCGAGCCGCGGGTGCTATCGTCAACTGGCCCCATCACGCAAGAAATCGCGGTCTGATAAGATGACGCGATTACGTTGACTTCACGGCCGGCATACTGGTTGCTTACGAGTCATGGAATGCCGAATTTGGAACAATTTACTGACCGTGCATTCGCTCTTTCTACGGAACAGGTCTTGGCTGGCTTGAGTGTCAGTCCGGACACCGGTCTGACTGCTGAACGTGCCGATCAGCTTCGAGCGGAGTTTGGTCCAAATCAATTGGCGGAATCTCAGCCGACTCCCTTGTGGCGGAAGCTCGCTGGACAGTTCAAGGATCTGGTGATTTGGATCCTTGTGTTTGCGGCAATCATTTCCGGAGCGCTCGGCGAGTGGGTCGATACCATCGCGATTCTGGCGATTGTAGTGATGAACGGCGTCATCGGATTCTTGCAGGAAGAGCGTGCCGAGCGGACTCTGGCCGCATTGCAAAAAATGTCGGCCCCGATGGCGAAGATACTGCGAGCTGGGCAGTTGAATTCAGTCGCCGCGCGCGAACTGGTGCCCGGAGACGTCATCGAACTGGAAGCTGGCGACAACATCCCCGCCGACGCCCGACTGATTCAAGCCTTTGTGTTGAGCGTGCAGGAGTCTGCGTTGACGGGTGAGTCGGTCCCCGTCGAGAAAGACGCCGACGCCACATTGCCAGACACGATTCCGCTTGGTGATCGGCGCAACATGGTCTTCATGGGAACGATCGCCACGACGGGCAAAGCGCGAGCGGTGGTCGTCGCCACGGGTATGCGGACGGAATTGGGGCGCATCGCCGGAATGTTGGGGCGGGAGAAACCGGAACCCACGCCGCTTCAGCGGCGCTTGGCGGAGTTGGGGCGAATTCTGATCGTCGTGTGCCTCGTCATTGTCTCCGTGATCTTTGGACTGCAAATGTTGCGTGGGGGAAAGTTCGTCGACGCATTCATGGTGGCGGTTAGCCTCGCCGTGGCCGCGGTGCCGGAAGGACTGCCGGCGGTCGTTACCATCGCGCTGGCGGTGGGTCTGCAACGCATGGTGAAGCGAAATGCGCTCGTGCGAAAGCTGCCCAGTGTCGAGACGCTCGGATCCGTCACGGTCATTTGTTCCGACAAAACGGGCACGCTCACCCGCAATGAAATGACCGTCAAGGAGTTGATGATCGGAGGAACACATTTTCGCGTCACGGGGATTGGCTACGCTCCGCGCGGCACGTTTCAGCGCGCGGCGGCCGGTCAGGACGCTCCACCAAACTCGCAGGATTCCGCGGTGGATGTAGCCGCGGAAGCGGATTTGCGACTGGCGCTGACGATTGGAGCCTGGTGCAACAGCGCCCGCGTCTCGCCGAAAGGAGACACCGGCGACTCGTGGCAGGTCGTTGGCGATCCAACCGAAGGGGCGTTGGTTGTGGCCGCGCTGAAGGCTGGCATCAATGTGGAGGAGCGTGGCAAGGCCGTAAAATATGAGATTCCGTTCGATTCGACGCGCCGGGCGATGTCAGTTGCAGTCGCGACTCCAGGTGGCGAGACGCTCCTGTACTCGAAGGGCGCACCTGAAGCGATCCTGGCCAAGTGCTCCGCAGAGCAACGCAACGGCGCGGCACAGCCTTTGTCTGAAACGCGTCGCCAAGAGATTCTTGCGGAAAACGCCGAGATGGCCTCCCGCGCACTGCGGGTGTTGGCGCTGGCGTATCGCGCCGGTGCTCCCGATCGTCTCGGTACCCCCGATCAACCCGGCGCTGATCCAGAAACCGACTTGGTGTTCGTCGGACTGGTTGGCATGATCGACCCACCTCGCGAGGAGGTGCGCGTCGCAGTAGAGAAATGTCGAGTGGCCGGGATTCGGCCGGTTATGATCACCGGCGATCACCCCGCGACGGCAATGGCGGTCGCCAGGGAATTGACACTCGCCGCTGAGACGGATCGCGTGGTCGCGGGTCCCGAGTTGGAAGCCATGTCCGATGAACAACTGGCAGCCCAAGTCGATCAAATTGCGGTGTACGCCCGCGCGTCGGCCGAACACAAGTTGCGCATCGTTAAAGCTTGGAAGTCACGCGGCCATGTTGTCGCGATGACCGGCGATGGAGTCAACGACGCGCCGGCGGTAAAGGCGGCGGATATCGGCATCGCGATGGGGATCACGGGAACCGATGTGACCAAGGAAGCCTCGGACATGGTGCTCACGGATGACAATTTTGCGTCAATCGTCAACGCTGTCGAGGAAGGCCGCGGCATTTATGACAACATCCAAAAAGTCTTGCAGTTCCTCCTGTCATGCAACTTCAGCGAGATCCTGTTGATGTTCGTCGCGAGCCTGTTTGGCTGGCCTGCGCCGCTCTTACCGATTCAGTTGTTGTGGATCAATCTCGTTACCGACGGGCTGCCGGCGCTGGCCCTCGCTCTAGAGCCGCCGGAACCTGACATCATGCGCCGACCGCCGCGCCCGCCCAACCAGTCGGTTCTGTCCTTCGAGTTGGGCAGGACGATCTTCGTCGACGGGATGATCATGGGGCTCGTTGCCCTCGCCGCCTACGGCCTAAGCCTGTGGCAATTTCCCGGGAACTACGGATATGCCCGCTCGATAACTTTTTTTGTGGTGGTCTACTCCCAATTGTTCCGCGCACTGGCCGCACGCAGCCCGCGGTTGACGTTCTTTCAACTCGGAATATGGACGAACCCGCAGCTCGTGCTGGCCATCGCGGTTTCGGGACTGTTGCAAGTCAGCGTGGTCCTCGTTCCTTTCATGCAGCGCGTCTTTCAAGTACCCGTGCTCGCCTGGTCTGATTGGCTCATCATCGCCGTCCTCGGCCTGACCCCGGTGACGCTGATCGAAGTAACCAAATTGTTGCTTGCCCGTCGGACTAACGAATGACCCCAAGGTGCCGTTAACGGGTCACTTGCCGCGTGCGATACGATCCCAATCAAGCGGCTGTTGCAGTTGAATGCTGGGGACTACCGAGGTGATGGCCTCGACGTATTTCTGCGCGGCGCCGGTGTTGAAGATCACGACCCGTTCGTGAGGCTTTATCCAATCCCGGTCGCGGAGTTCTTGGCATGCTCCCACGCAGGCGGCCGCCTCGGGGCATACGGGAATCCCTTCACGCGACACGGCCAGTTCCAGCCATTCGCGCAGCCGCTGCTCGTCGACGGCGATCGCCAATCCACCGCTGTCTCGGACCGCGTCGAGGATCATGAAGTCGCCAACTGCGGCGGGCACGCGAATTCCTCGCGCGATCGACTCGGCACCGGAGAACGGCGTCGCGAATCGCTCACCAGCCTCGAATGCCCGCACAATCGGTGCGCATCCGGTCGACTGCACGGCCACCATGCGCGGCAGGCGGTTGGATTGCAGCCAGCCGATATGAAGCAGTTCTTGAAACGCCTTCCACATGCCAATCAAGCCGGTGCCACCGCCGGTGGGATACAAGATTACATCGGGCAGCTTCCAGTCGCATTGTTCGGCCAACTCCAGCCCCATCGTCTTCTTGCCTTCGATGCGGTACGGCTCTTTCAACGTCGACACGTCAAACCAGCCCATCCGCTCCTTCCCCTCCCGCACAATCCGCCCGCAATCCGTGATCAGTCCGTTGACTAAGAAGGTCTTTGCGCCGGCCAGGACGCACTCATATTGATTGATTACCGGGGTGTCATCAGGAACGAAGACGAAGACTTCCATCCCCGCGCGAGCCCCGTAGGCCGCGGCCGCGCCTCCCGCGTTGCCAGCCGAAGGGACCGCGATGCGCGTGATACCGAACCCGTGTGCCATGGTGAGGGCCATCGCCATCCCGCGGCTCTTGAAGCTGCCGGTGGGCAAGTGCGACTCGTCCTTGATCCA
>CAZFLF010000282.1:0-7785 GCA_964519825.1 uncultured Pirellulaceae bacterium
CCTCGGATACTCCAGCTGCCGTCCTTGTTTTGATGGCGAGCGATCCAATTCAGCGCCGCGCCCACCGCGCGCTCCGATGCTTTGGTCACGCCGGGAATTGCCTCACGATTGCCGGTACCCCGTAAGCCGAATCCCGTGCCGGCGCCTCCACGGCCAGCCAGCTGTCCCAGCCCAGCCCCAACGTCGACACCACCGCCACCGTGCAGTACCGGTCCCAGCCCCGATGCCCGAATGTCAAATCCCAATCCGGCCCCCGACGCCAATCCGTCGGGCACTCCTCCTCCACTCTCCTCGAAGATTGGGTTGTCGTCATTAAACTGCGCGGTTTGGGCGATGGGCTTGGCTTCCCATTCCATCAGAGTTTCCGTCGTGAGTTGCGATGGCTCGAGTGGCGATGAATCCAGTTCAAAGCGAGCGATTTCGGTCTCCTCGAACTCGCTGCGATCGACAGCCTCGAAGATCGAATTGTCTTCGGCTCGCGACGCGATGCGGTAGGGAATCAGAGCCACGAGAATGAACAGAACCATGTGGATGGCAGCGCTAAGCATCCAGGGCGGAGCTTGCATCAATACCCTCTCACCGATTGTCTCGGGCACAGACGCCGTATCGCGCCCCAATAACCGCTCAATAGATCCTAAAAACGATCGCATGGATCAACTCCTTTCATTCTCAGCCGACATGGGAGGTGCCGGAGCCTGCCGAATCCCCTGCAGCCACTGGTCCGCAGCCAATGGATAATCGCGACCAGAAGGAACCGTCGTCTTACTCAACAGGTTCCTCCTGCCTATGAAAACCCTAGCTAAGCGATATACAAACCACGCCAGGGTGACGCCAATGCCGACCATCCACAGAATTCGATCCCCCGAAACGGTCGATTGTATGTCCGGTTGCCAGTCAATTTTGCCCAGCAAGAGAGGAGCTTGGAGCGGCTTGGAACGGGGTGCCGCGCCTGCTTCGAGATAGCCCTGCACTTTGAAAAAATACCCGTAAAATGTCGCCGATTCGGAAACCGATTCCCCTGTCGGAAATCCTGGCGGCAATTCGGGTGTAACCCCCACGTATAACCAAGCGCCCGACTCGCGCGTCCATCCCCACACTTCGTAAAGCTGGCGAACACCAAGACGGGAATCGGATATTTCGTACGGCATGACGCGGCAGACTTGCATGTCAATCTTGTATAGTTTCCCACGTCGGGCGTCCGAATGATGCAAAAGATCCTTACGTAGCGGGCGGGCTGCTGGCCGCTTGCGAAATGCGTCGATTGGCTGCTGACAGACCCAAGTCAACACGCGCCAATAAGCTGGCATTTCTTCCGGCTGGATTTGGACAGTTCCGTCGCTGACGGCCTGAAACTCCTCGATTGCCGCGGCCCATTGCTCAGGGTCTTCATCGCAACAGCTCTCAATACTCTCTTTGTGCGCTGGAGTGGTTTCGTGGTTAACTTGGCCGGCGAGCTTCTTGTCGACCACCTCACCGAGTCCGATTCGCCCAATCGCGCCAACTGCCACCGCGATTACGACAAGCAGTGCAATGCCGGTTATCGATAGGATGGAGTAGCTGACGGGAAATCTGTCAGGTCTGCGTGTAATTCTCATGGCATCATCGATCTGTTCATGATCGGTGTTTATTTCGTGACGAGTTCCGCAAATCCCAGCTTCGTGAGTTTTTCGCCATTGGCAAGCGTTGAGCGCGTGCAAACGTCCACCACGTCCATCAGGGCCTGATAGCTAAGATCCGACCCCGCTTGAATCAGCATCTGGTCGAATGCGAGCGCCGGGTCGGCAAACATGGCGCGGACTTGACTGGCTAGAGCTTCGACATTCGGAACTACCGTCTCGCCAATTGCCAAGCTCTCAATTTGTCCGGATGGAGTGGCAAACACTGAAATGACAATCGTATTCAGACCTTGCACTGGATTAAGGTCTTTCTCGTCCTCGCCCGGGGCTTTCCCTTGCGGTATGACCGTGACGGGACGAGGGGGCGGCAAATGCAGTCGCACCTGTCCTTCCACCGGCGACGGCCGAAATGTGAGGATAAAAAATGCGAGCAATTGGAACGCCATGTCGAGCATGGCGGCCAGGTTGAGTTCCACTTCCGCTGAGGAGCGGCGTCGCCTGCGGCGCATAAGCTGGATTATTCCTTCCTATTCAAAGCCTTGAGCGAAAACTGCCGGAATCCTTCCTTCTGGCAAGTGGTCATGACGCGATTTAGCAGCCGAAATGGGGTCGCCTGATCGGCTCGAATCACAACCGTGGTCGGTAACTCGTCACTGACCCGAAAGCCAGGAATGAGGCGCCGCGCCGTCAAGCGGCTTGTGGCAGCCTCGGCGGCTATATACGACTCGATCTCCCGTGGTTGGCCATATACGAGAAGTTCACCCGCGGCATTAATATTGAGCACCAGCACATCCTCCGCGCCCTTTGCTGCCGATGGGATCGCAGATCCGACCACGGGCAGCTTTAGACTTCGGTCCATCGAGGCACTCTTGAAGTTGATGACCAACATGAAGAACGTGATGAGTTGAAAAACCATATCCAAGATCGGAGTCAGATTAAGTTGGAGTTGTGCGAGGCGAGATGCGGCTGCAGACATGGACAACGTACTCCCAAGCAACTATCCGTTCGTACTGAGAATGTCGGGCTTCACCGGCGCGCGAACGCGCTCCCCCTGCGACGGCGCGGGGGGTGGTGACGCTGGCAACGGACTGGACGAGTGAGAGGATGGCACCGTCAAGCGCGCGGCACGCGCAATGTGCCGCAGGATGCGATCCGCCTGCACCATCGTGGCGGCGGAGATTGTCGACACTCGATTGCGAAACAGAGCGTGGAAGTAGATTGCGGGTACTGAGAGTGCAACTCCCTCAAAGGTCAAAAGCAGTGCCTCCGAGATTCCGCTGGCGACCTCACTGGCTTTGAGCTGAACGTCCGACATCGCGATAACGCTAAAACTTGAAATCATCCCTTTCAGGGTTCCGATCAGTCCGATCATGGGACCTAAGGTTCCAAGCACAGCCAACATGCTGATTTGTTTTTCCATGTTGACGGTCTCGGACTCGCCCATCCGATCCATCGCCTCGCGGGACTCAGACAGACCGTAGGGCAACTCGGACAGTCCGGCTGATAAGACATGGCCCAAACTCGAGTCGTCGGCTTGAATCGTGTTGTAGACCGTTTGCAGATCATTTCGCAGCGCCAGGTCCTCGCATTGCTGCAATAACCCCGGTGGCACAGCGACGTCGACCCGTAGATCCATGAACAGGCGAATGACCGTCGCCACGAAATAGATTGATAGCACTAAAATGAATAGACCGATCAAACCCGAACTTCGGAGGAACCAAGTCAGGTACGACCCGGTTGGCTTGACTTGAGTACCATCAGGCGGTTGAGCATTGACCGCCGCAGCGGCTCCCGGGGCAGCGGCTCCCGCGTCTTGAGCCGTGGCAGTCAGTACCGGGAATGAGAGCAATACAACCAGACACAAAAGACCAAGCATGAACGGCATGCGTAAAAGACGTAACATTGAGTCCCTCTCTCCTCTCTGATTCGACCTACTAACTTGCCCATCATCGACATTCCGGATATCGCACCGGCCAGGAAGCGCAGCGCGTGACGCTTGCCGAGCAGAGGTGATTTGAGAACCATTGCACACGTCATACAAACGGCAGATGGTTCTCAGACCCCTGCTTGGGCAGGGCGCGCCGTGCTTTCGATTTCACGATTAGATTTGGAAGCGAACAGCCTGAGACTGAAACGTCAGCGGGGAAGATCCTGCTTCGCTGGATACTTGAAATACTTTACGTGGCTTGGAGAAAGTCGAAGATGAATAACAGGTTGTTGCCGTTTCAACAGCAACCGAGAAATCGACCAACAAGCTAAAATCGACAACGACAGTCACCATGAATTCCATCTTAGTAACGTCCGCTCAGTCCGGCAAGCAAGCCTTTTCAAACCCCTGGTGGGCCGTGACTTGTCACCTCATCGTTTAACCGCAAGCCGCAGGCGTGCGCTGTGGTGCCATAGCCCCATCCGCTGGCCAAAGCGCACGCCTGCGGCTTGCGGTTAAACGATCCGCAGCCTGCTGTGACAACTCTCCCGCACGCCAGAACTCATATCTCCATCACGTCTGTTGCCCCGTAGCGGCTGGCCAAACGCAATGGCAATCGAGTACCGAGAACGTTCCGGTGCGCCTCTAGTGCCAACTTCGGTACGTTGTTTTCCTCGGAAAGGTGGGCGAGACACGCCCATTTCATTCGCGAGCTCGCCGCTGCGTACAGTAATCGGGCAGACTCATCGTTCGACAGATGCCCCTGCGGGCCGCGAATCCGCTGCTTCAAGGCCTCGGGATAAGGTCCTCGTGCCAACATCGCACAGTCATAGTTACTTTCAATGACGACCGCGTCCAATGAATGGATTACCTCGGTAAGCCGGCCAAAGGGATGTCCCAGATCGGTCAAAATTCCCAGCCGGTTTATTCCATCATCGACGACAAAAGCCACTCCGTCCGCGGCGTCGTGAGGCGTGGGGATCGTTTCCACAATGACGTGCTTAAAACACAAGCTGGAACCGGATGTGAAATGCCGAACGTCCCGGAGAGCGCCGATTGCCACATTAATTCTCGACGCCACGAGCGTTCGCTCGGTCACGTAGACGGGAAACCCGAACTTTCGTTGGTAAACCCCCATGCACGAAGTGTGATCTCGATGATCGTGGGAAATCACCAGCGCATCCACGTCGGCAAGATCACGGCCGTGCTGGGCCAGTCTCTCTTGAGCTTGTCGGCCACTGATTCCGGCATCAAACAGCAGCTGGACGCCTCCAGCCTCGACATAGATGCAGTTTCCGTTGCTTCCCGATTGCAGAGCGATGACTTTCATCGCGGCATTTTAGGCCATCGCAGGCTAGGAGTCATGATTGTTTCATCAGCAGGAAGGGGTCGGGAGTCTTTTCGATACCCAATTGGGTCGTTTAACCGCAAGCCGCAGGCGAGCGCGTTCGGGCGGAGTCGATCTCTGTTCAACGCGCACGCCTGCGGCTTGCGGTTAAACGATTCAGCGGCCGGAATGACGTGGCAAGCTAGATCGGGGTCACTTCGTCGGTTTATCCCGGCGGATGTTGCGACGCTGGACGATCTCGTCGACGCCGTCGTCGTATTTGATATTCAGATGCTCGGTGTCAAGCGCAGTCACCACGCCGGGATAATAGTTGCCTAGCTCCCACCAGTTCGCCCACACATGATCCCCCACTTTGAACTCTGGATCTTTGGGCCGGACGAGAGCCGCAAAGCGATGGCTCGCTGCCAGCCTGCGACGGTAGCCACGGCGGCGCACGACCGATTTCTCCAGCAGTCGCGACTGCGCCCCCATTAGCGACAGAGCGTTGTCACTCGACAGCCCCCGCTCGCGCATTGCCCAATACAATCGCATCTGTTCGTCGCATCGCAGTTTCAATTGCGTGATGCGAAGCGTTTCGCGCGTGGGAGCGATACTCTGCAACCCGGCATGCTCTACGACGATGCCCCAGCATGCCACTCGAGTTTGCACGCGGGCGGTCAGTTCGCCGGCCAACCGCGACCGGTCGGCCAATTGATGATTCTCCTGCTCTCGTAGAATTTCGGCGATTACCAGCGGGATCACCGTGCGGCAGCCTTTCTCCACGTCATCAATCTGCACCACAGACTTCTTCGCATCGGCGATGTGATAAACCACGTTGGAGTCCACATCGTAAACCAGGCCGTCGCGAGTGGTGATCCGCTGCAGCGGCAGGTCAAGTGACGCCGAGCGGATCCGCACCTTGCGAACGTGATGAACAATCGGCGCCAACCAATGGAAACCCGGCTCCAACTCAGCCTTCACGTTGCCGAAGGAGAACAACACACCGCGGGACCCCGTTTCGACCACAGTGCCGAACATGCGAGCAACGGCAAAACCTGTCGCGGCCGCAGCCCAAGGGTGATCCTTCGCCAAATCGATCAAGAAGCGCCAAAGCCAAGTGAAAATCGTTTGAAGATATCCTGTCAGAGTTTGCAACGCGTCCAACATTAGAGCATGCCATCTTTGGCGTTTGCCGTCGGCTTCTCGGTGCCGGTGCCAGACAGCGGCGGTGCCGTTTCGCCCGCTGGCGATTCTCCTTTGCCGACTTGGCGCGGCAACCGTTCCTCATCTCGCGACGGAATTGCCACCACGGCGCCAGAGATGAGTGACACGGCCGCCTGCTCGCTCAGTCCTTCGCCACGGAACCGCTGGTACAAGTTCAGTTTTTCCTCGGCCAGTCGTTGGAGTTGCGTGACCTCAAGCGTCTCGGGAGTGGGTGAAAAGGTCGAAAAGCCGAACTCGTGAATCTTGAATCCCCATTGCTGCTCGACCGGCGCCAACTCCTGGCGAACGATCTTGATCATGGTGTCCATGTCTCGGATCGATCGGCGATCCTGATTATTGACCACTTTCTGCACGGCCAGCACGAGCCGATTTTTGAGCCCCTTTTGGAGGTCGTCCACCTCAATCAACGCCCGCTGCAAATCGACAATCTGATACACCACCTTGGCCCCGACCTCGTACACCAGATCGTCGTTCAGTTGGATTGTCTGCGGCTCCAGGTCGAGCGTGGTGTCCTTGGTTTCTTCCACCCGAAAACTCTGCACGATCGGCAGCTTGAAATGCACCCCCGGCCCGACAACGCTTTTGGCTCGGCCCAACGTGAATTTCAAAGCGTGCTGGCCGTCGTACACGACGACAAACACTCCGGTAATGGATTGTAGAATTTCCAGGAACATGGTTAAGACACACCGTTGGCCATAAAATCTGCTCGCCGCCGTGAATTGTGAGAAGATAATAACAGATCATTTACGTGCTGGGATTGGTTTGGTCAATTGCCAGCTACGTGACAGGAAACTTGCCACGACCAGATATGCGTTGGCGAAAACTCAGCGTTGGACCTTTTTTTCATTCCCTCCGCTCCGAACCAACCTGTTTACAATTTGATGTAGCGTGACTGGTCGCGCTGAATGAGGTGTGGTCGTTTGAGTCTCTGGGGCGGTAGACGAGCCGTGGCGGGAGTACAATCGCCGCAGGATTGCGTTGTCACCGAGCCCCCAAATGTCCGACGTCACTAGAATTCTGAGCCAGATCGAATCCGGCGATCCGTCGGCCGCGGAGCAACTCCTGCCGCTGGTTTACGACGAGTTACGCAAGCTGGCGGCGGCCAGGCTGGCTCAAGAGAAGCCAGGGCAAACGCTGCAAGCCACGGCGCTGGTGCATGACGCGTATATTCGGCTCGTGGATGTTGACAAGGTTCAGGACTGGAACAGCCGGGGGCATTTCTTCGCAGCTGCCGCCGAGGCGATGCGGCGAATCTTGGTGGAGCAGGCGCGGCGCAAGTGCGGCCCGAAACAGGGCGGTCATTGGCGACGTCAGGAGATGCCGCTCGATGCGGTCCACTTGACAGCGATGCCGGAGGAAGTTCTGGACGTCGACGAGGCCCTGAAGAATCTGACGGCCGAGAACCCGCCGGTGGCCCGCTTGGTGGAACTGAGGTATTTCGGCGGACTGTCGCTCGAAGAAGCGGCCGCAGCACTCAGTGTTTCGACGCGAACCGCGCAACGGTACTGGATTTACGCCAAGGCGTGGCTGATGGAAGCGCTGCGTGATTCCGATCCTCGCTAGTCGGTTATCCAGGTATTGGTTGTTTATTGTGCGACTTTCGCCGTCACGCCCCGTCGTGACGTAGCTCGCGCACTTAATTGGACGCATGGGACTCATAGGTCCTATATGACTTATGGGTCACATACGTC
>CAZFLF010000283.1:0-7779 GCA_964519825.1 uncultured Pirellulaceae bacterium
GGATATCGCCGGACACTGCGTAACTGCGATACGGCTTGAAGCCCAAAAATCGATGCCGATCAAGACACTGCTCGACCTCGTACGCGGTCATTTTGGGATGCACCAGCATCAAGCCGGCAGACTGCGGATCCTTGCGGAGCTGCTCCGCGAGAAATTCGTTGGCTGCGGCGAAGTCGCAGGGATGCGGAAATGGGAAGGGAAACGACAGTCGCTGTACTTCCCGTCCCGGCATGAGCGCCGCATCGCAGGCATTCGCCAGCTCCCACGTCGCGTTGGCCCATGCCTGTCCGAGCAGTTGACCGTATGCCGACTGACCCTTGGCTGGATCGAGATAATGATCGAACGTGTAGAGATGCGTATGCACGTCGAACACACGATGCGGCACGAACTCGTGGAGTTCCTCCGCCCAGATCCGGCGGTCAACGTCGGTCAGCTCAAGCGGTGCGCCGTGTGTCACGTTTTCAGTCCAAGCGTGGCGTGTTGGGTCGCTAAATTGGCGAGGTACCGTTCAAAGGCCGGCTCGTCGCGCCGGCAGCTTACTCCGCGATAAACCTGTGCGAACGAGCGCCGATCCCGGGTGGCCGAGCGGTTTGGTTCGGCGCGGTGAATCGTGTTGCCATGATGAACCACCACGTCTCCCGGCTGAATATGCATGGCAACTTCTCGCGCGACATCGTCCGGACCGAAGTCGGTGATCCCTTGTGAAAAACCCAGAATATTCGACCGACTGTGCGCACGCACTCCAAAGATGTGTGATCCTCGGACGTAACGCAGGCAGCCATTTTCGTCGTCGACTGGATCGAGTGCCATCCAAATTGTCACCACGTGTGGCGGGGTCAGACAGAAGTAGTAGTTGTCTTGATGCGGAGGCGTCGGGCTGTTGGTGCCCGCTGGCTTGTTGAACCACTCCGGTTCGTCGCTTTGGACTTCTTCGCCGAGCAGCGACGCGGCGAGCGCCGTCCAGGTGGGGTGCCGCGCATAGTCGCGAAAGAACGGATCGCGCCCCATGTGTTGCAGTTGCTTGAGAGTTTTCGGCCGGCTTCGATCGATAAAGAAGGCGTCAGTATCGGGAAGCGTCGGCACGATCTCGCGGATGTAACGGTCCAACTCGCATTTCAGCACGTCAAACTCCCCAGCCGGCAACAGCTGCCGCACCAAGACAAATCCATCCCGATCGAATTGTGATTTCAGTGAGTGGAAGTTCATCGCACCAGTCTCTGAAAGGCATCCTGGGTCAGGTCACATTCCAACCATCGGTCAATCTCGTCTCGTTCGAGCGCGACTCGTATAAGCGAGAACACCTCGCGAGCCGCGTCGGCTGTCTGCTCGAGTTCGGCCGAGCCTTGGGCCGCGTTCAAATAGAACGACGAATATCCGTGGCAGCCTCGCTTCGCCATCTCCTGAATGTACAGCGTGGCGAGTTTTCCTCGCGCCACCGGATCGGGCGCTTCAAACTGCAACGAAGGATGGACTGCCAACCCACCGCAGCGGACGGCGCAGCCCGTGTCGGCTGCCACGGCGTTCAATCGCTGTTGCAGTTCAGTTCCGAAACGTTGCAGGTATGCCGGGACCTCACGACGCCGGATCTCGCGCAGGGTCGTCAAGGCGGCTCGCAAACCGATGGTGTCGCTCCAATACGTGCTGGAGATGAACATCCGCGCCGCGGGTGCCATCACGTCGCGACGTCCAACAACTGCGGCCATCGGATAACCGTTCGAGATCGACTTAGCGAAGACTGCCATATCGGGTTCGACGCCCAGGTACCCTTGCGCTCCGCCGGAACTGAGGCGAAAGCCGGTCGACACTTCGTCAAGGATGAACACCGTACCGTGTTCGCGGCAAAGTTGTTTCACTCCCGCGAGGTATCCTTCCGGTGGCAGTTCCGAACGAAGTGGCTCCATAATGACTGCTGCGACCTGACCGCGATGTTCGTCGAGCAATTGGCCAAGCGCGGCCGCGTCGCCGTAAGGGAATGGCAGGGCCGTACCCGTCAATGCTTGCGGCACGCCAATCGGCTCAATGCCGGGGAATAGATGTGTGTTCAAGCTTGCGTCTGCCGCGAGGTTGGCGGCCAAGTACCAGTCGTGCCAACCGTGATAGCCGCAGAACAAGACGAGATCGCGCCCGGTCGCACCGCGCGCGATGCGGACCGCGATCGCGCAGGCCTCGCCACCAGACTTCGCGTAACGCACCTGCTCGGCGCATGGAATCGACCGCACGAGTTCCTCCGCCAGCTCGATCTCCAGCTCGTGATTGATCGAGTACATCGTGCCGTGGCTGATTTGCTCCCGGACCGCTTCGTCGACGATCGGATCGCAGTATCCGAGAATGATCGCGCCGATGCCGCTGACCCAATCAATATACTCGTGACCGTCGACGTCCCAGAACCGGGCACCGCGAGCGTGGGCCGCGTATACCGGGGAGACGCCGGACGCATAACGAGTCGGCCGCCGGCTGACAAGTTGCGTGCCGCCCGGAATCAACTCCAGCGCGCGTTGGTACAAGGCCATCGAACGGGGGACACGACAGGTGCTTTGTTTGTTGCTCACTTCAGGATCCAACTCAATTCCACATCAGCGCTCCCTGGAAACTATACCCGCCGTCGACAAGCAACGACGTCCCCGTAATGTAGTCGGCATCGTCGGAGGCCAGAAACACGGCGGCCTTGCCAATATCGGCGGGTGCGCCGAGTCGGCCCCACGGTAGACGCGGTCCGTTTTCGCGAAGGAAGTCGTCGCCGAATTTCGCATGCTCACCTGGCGTGTCGATCCAGCCCGGTTCAATCACGTTGACGTTGATACGATGCACCAGTAGTTCCCCCGCGATCGTGAATGCCATGTGATTCAGTCCGGCTTTCGCAGCGTTGTACGCAACGCTCTCGGAGTATGGAACTCGCGCGTGAACGCTCGAGATGAAGATGATCTTGCCGCCACCTCCACGCGCCGTCATGTGTCGGGCCACGAGCTGGCTGACATGGAAACCACTGGTCAAGGTTCCTTGCAGCACTTTGTGGAAAGTGTCCACCGGGTAGTTTAAGAACTCCGCTCGCTGCGAGAACGCTGGGTTACTAATCAAGATGTCAAGTCGTCCGAACGCTTCTATCCCCCGTTGAACGACCCGTTCGCAAGATTCGCGGTCGAATACGTCGCCGTCGACCAATACCACGCGACGTCCCAGTCCTTGAATCTCCGTCACGATGGCTTCGGCATCCGGAGTGCGGTCGCGATCATTGATCACAACGTCGGCTCCCGCTCGCGCCAATTCCACCGCGCAGCCTCGACCGATCCCGCGCGCGGCTCCGGTCACGAGCGCTATCTTCCCCAACAGTTTCATCCCGTCGCTCCTCTCAAATCTTCACACGAACCCAATGAATGCTCATCGTGTCAGGTGTGCCGGCATAGAAAGCTAGCAGCACACGGCCAGCGGGTAACCGTCGGATCGACGGATGCCCGAAACTCCATTTGCCCATGTCCTCCCAATAGGCTTTGAAATCAATGTTCTCCCGCCCCTGCGACAATTGCGCTTGTTCGAGGTGACGATGCACGACCAGACGTGATTCGGCGGGCCAGCTGCGGCCGCCGTCTGAAGAGACCCACAGTGTCAGCGTGCCAGGGGCATCGCGGTCCACGACGAATGCGAGCAGCCGGTGGTCCTCAAGGAGTAACGGGGCGGCGATTTGTCCTGGAATCGTCGTCTCGCTAGGTAACTCGCTCGCACGCGGCCCGCCGAGTGACGATCGCAAGTAGTGAACGCGGAGATCCCGTTTTTCCGCCAAATCGTGCGTCCAAAACAGGCCGATGAATTCTCCCGGCCGCTCCGCTGGGCAGAGCCGTTGGTCCCAGTAATACCGTGTGTGTTCGGAATGTTGCGCCACGAGCCACGGCGGCTCAAACGTCTCGCCCCCGTCGCGCGACACAAGCAACCACGCCGCATGGCGCGCCGGACGCGGATCGTCATATTCCTTGAAGCTTTCAAAAGCGTAAGCGATCGAGCCATCCGGCCAGTGCAGCACCGGACCGGTCGTCGCACAGCCAGTCAAGCCCGGTGTCGGCAGCTCGCGCCATGGTCCCCAAGTCAGACCTTCGTCGGCCGAGGTCGTGACGAGTTGGCGGCTGCGCAAAATGCCTTCGCTGACCGGATCGAACAGCGGTCTGCTCGGATCGGTTCGATCGAACCAAGTGGAAAACAATAAGAGCCGACCGGTGGCAACTTCGACTAATTCCACCGCTGCCAGCGATCCGGGAATGCCGTCACGCGTCGAGTCAAATCGGAATACAACCTCTTGCCACGTGACTCCGCCATCCAACGAGCGGCACAATCGAATCGTTCCGTCCGCCGCGTGTTTCTGGCTGCCAATTTGGAATCCGGCCACAATCGTGCCCGACCGCAGCATACACAGCGATGTGAAGAACGCGATCCGTTCCGAGTGCGGTCGACCGCTCGCATCGTAGATCACACCGCGTGATTCAACTTCCATCATTTTGTTCCTTGGGCCGAAGCCGCCACCAAGTAGAGCATCGCGCCGTCTCGTTCGGCGCGCACTCCGCCGGGAAAAATCGCAGACTGCACACCGCCGGTCTTCGTTACTGCCAGCTCCGCCAATTGTCGCCAATGATCCCCGGACATGTCGCGCAGTCCCCAGCCACACTCGCGCCATAAGTCCATGATCATCTGCCGCACCAGATACCCGTCCGCAACGCTCAACTCTTCACAACGAATCGTCGCCCCCTGTTCATCCACGCATTCCACCGCACGTTGCCATAGGGCTCGAGCCGCGTTGGCGATCACGCCTTGCGATTCTTCCGCCAATTGTCCCAGCCGGATGAGCGCCTCTTTGACGCGCGGATTGTAATCTCGTTCCAGCGACGGGATCAGCTCGTTACGCAACCGATTTCGAGTGAATCGCGATTCGGCGTTGGAAGAATCGTGGCGGAAGGGCTGCCCGATCGACTGGAGATAACCAAGTACTTCCGTTCGAGATACGGCCAGCAGCGGACGAATAAGCGACACACCCGGCAGCAGTTCGCGCGATTTGGGAATGCCTGCCAATCCATCGATCCCGGTCCCGCGCAGAATGCGCTGCAGAATGGTTTCCGCTTGATCGTCCGCCGTGTGCGCAGTCACGACGAAGCGTGCACCCCATTCCTTGGCCGCGCGGCAAAAAAAGTCGTAGCGCGAGCGACGTGCGGCATCCTCGCAATTCTGCGTCCCGCTTGGAGCCGTGGAATATCCGACATCGCAAGTCAAGTTCAGACGAGCGGCGTGCTCGCGCACAAACGACTCATCCGCTTCCGACTCAGCCCCGCGCAGCCGGTGGTTGAAGTGGATGACCACCAGCCGACCTGAGCCGCTGGTGCGTAGCGAATGCGTTGCTCGGAGCAGAGCCATGCTGTCGGTTCCGCCGGAAACCGCCGCCAAAACGGTGACATCGGCCCAATCCTCGACCGACCAAGTGGAGGTCAGTTTTTGCTCGAATGAGTGATTCATGGCACTTGGTTGCAGTTTCGTTGCACTGTGTTACCATACGAACCGCGTCGGGAGAACGATTTCCGTTCGTCCGGCGGCGGGTTCAGTCAAGAACAATGTTAAGCGAGTAGGCGGTGCGTCGCAGGACGGGCCGCGAGAAAGTTTTCCGTACGTTGTCCGATTTTCGGAACTGGTACTCATCCACAATCCCAAGGCGACCAAACGAGCGATCCGATGAATTTGCTGTTATTCATCCTGCGTCTTGTGTTCGGTTTGCCGGCGACGGAGTCCTCCGATTCGCAGCGAGTAGCGATACGTCCTGATGGGAGCACCGTCGTGCTGCCTGCGGACAGTGCTGCTGGCCGACGGCTGGTTGGGCGTTGGGGTTGGCTGTTGCAGCATTCGTTAGGGCGCGATCCAGACTTTAGCGTCTATTCCGTTGTCGACGATTTCGAACGCCGTCTCATTCGGAAGACGCCGCACTCGAAAGACGTCCCACCCGAAAAATTGCGGGTGGCGGTGCGCGCCAGCGAATTCCGGATGAGTGCCGGAACTGATGACGATTTCGTAGCCAGTTGTTGGCTTTCTCGTGCCTCGACCTAGGTCCTGACGTCGATCGATGGAACCGTGGACGGTTCTGGGTCGGTCGGCTTTCTTGGTTCGACCGCGCTGCACGCTCAATGTGGGAGTGCGTGCCGTGTTGATGGCTGTCAGTACAACCGTATTGGTTTCGATCGCCGCCGGGGTAGCTCTCGTCGTGGGGGGCGTGGCGGTCAAGTTGCTTGACCGGCTGCGCAAACAAGATGCCGAAGCGGAAGCGAAGCGGATCTTGGAGCGCGCTCAGCAAGACTCCACGAATAAAGTGCGCGAGGCCGACCTGGAGATCAAGGAAAGGTCGCTACGCGAGAAGGGGGAGATTGAACGCGATCTGAACAAAGGGCGCGACGAACTCCGCGATCGCGAACGACTCTTGGACAAGCGTCAGGAGTTGACCGAACAGCAGACCGATGCTTTGCGCAAGCAAGAGAAGATCGTCGAAGGAACGCAGCGCCGTCTGACCGAGCGATTGGAGGACGTCAATCGTCGTGGTGAGGAATTGAACAAACTGCTGGATATGCAGCGGCAAACCCTGCATCAATTGAGCGGCATGTCGCGCGACGAGGCCACGAAACGGCTGCTGACGACGGTGGAAGAGGAATTGTCCGGCGAAATCGGTTCGATGATCTTGCGGCACGAGAGAAGAATGCAGGAAGTCTGCGATCAAAAGGCCCGCGATATCCTGCTCACCGCCCTGCACCGCTACGCGGCCGCTCACACCGCCGAGTCGACTACCAGCACCGTCGATATCCCCAGCGACGAAATGAAAGGACGCATCATCGGGCGCGAAGGACGCAACATCCGCGCGTTTGAAAAAGCGACCGGCGTGGACGTAATCATCGACGATACTCCCGGAGTGGTTATTGTCAGCGGTTTCGATCCGGTACGCCGCGAAATCGCCCGGCAATCGCTCAACAAGCTCATCGCCGACGGACGCATCCACCCCTCGCGAATCGAGGAGCTCGTCGCGGAAACCCAAAAGGAAATCGAACTCACGATTCAAAAGAAAGGCGAAGAAGCAGCTCAAGAAACCAATGTGCAGGGGGTCAACAAGAAAGTGTTGAACATGCTCGGGCGACTCCACTTCCGCACGAGCTATAGCCAAAACGTATTGCGGCACAGTATCGAGGTGTCGTTCCTCAGCGGAATGCTCGCGGAAATGGTCGGCCTGAACGGCGATATTGGCCGGCGGTCCGGATTACTACACGACATTGGCAAGGCGGCGGATCACGAATTGGAAGGTGGACACCCCAAGATTGGCGCGGACCTGCTGAAACGTCACGGCGAACGGATCGAAGTGGTGCATGCCGCGCTCGGGCATCACGATGAGATTATTACGGAGTATCCCTACACGATGTTGGTTGCGACCGCCGACGCCTGTAGCGCTTCCCGGCCCGGTGCACGGCGGGAATCGCTGGAACGCTATATCAAGCGCATGGAAGAGTTGGAAGCGATCGCCGGCGGTTTTCCCGGTGTGGAACAAGCCTTCGCCATCCAGGCCGGCCGTGAGTTACGGGTCCTGGTCAGCTCACACCAAACCGACGACGCCAAAGCGGCAAAGATTTGTCGCGACATCGCCAATGCCTTTGAGGAACAACTGACCTATCCTGGCGAGATTCGCGTCACCGTAGTACGCGAGTCGCGGTTCACAGAAGTTGCCCGTTAATAGTGGCCGCGTCTCTCCGAGACGCGCGGCCTATGCCTGGCAGACAATGC
>CAZFLF010000284.1:0-7776 GCA_964519825.1 uncultured Pirellulaceae bacterium
GTGTCCCGGTTTAAGCCAAAGCAGATGGCGCACCGGCGACGGCAGGCGGCCAGGAGCTCAACTTGCGTTTCTTGCGGTACGGCCTTTCTGACCATAAACGTTCGTGTCGAGGGAACTTTTGAGTCCGCCTAACAAGTATTCGACCGCCGAAGTGCGGCAAAATATTACCGCAGTTTTGCGGTCGAGAATGGCGGCGTCAATCTTGAAGCGTCGTAATATTAACGGAATTGCGACTTGTCGCCAGCTCGGACGAAGGCCGACGGGGAGGTGCTGAGTCGGACGTGTCGAAACGGTGGTTTACCAAGGCAAGTCGGAAATGGCATGACTTGATGAGAGAACTGCGGAGGTAATAACCCAAGATCAGCGACCGGCGTTGGCATCGCGCGTCCGCAGTTCGCTAGACGTTATCCTGTGCGATCTGTTTCCGGCAGCGAAGGGTCATAGTGGCGAATCCGGCGAAGGTCAGCAGTAGGAGCGTCGCCGGCTCAGGCACGGACGAGAGCGCCGTTCCGTTGCCGATGCTCATCCCGAAGTTAGCTCGCCATACCTCGTAGTCATCCTGTGCATACGTTGTGCCGAGGCCGTCGCGCCACACCACGTAGTCGGCCGCGTCAACAATACTGTTCTCATTGAAGTCGCCCGGCAGTAGCGGGCGTGGCGCCTGCTCGATGCGGAACGACGTGTCGCCAGGCGTCCACGAGGTGCCCCCGTTGTAGCTGAACTCGCCATACACATCAAAGACGCTGGTAACTCGCCAGTATGTAACGGGAGCAAGACACAACGGACACAAATCCTCGCGGATCGTTTTCCCTTTCGACTGGAGCGTCGGCGATTCCCGAAAATAGACTTCTGGGATCGGGGATAGGCCATACAAGTTGAGCGCGAGCAGTTCCGTATCGAAGACTTGCGGGTTCGTGCCGGCGGGAGCTGTGCCCACCGCGTGCGCAGTGCCGACGCCTGATACCTGGTGCACCGGCCCCAGACCGAAGCTCACCATTGCCCGGTACGAAATATCGAACTCCGAGTCAAACACGAGTTTGCCGGACGGTGTCGGCACCGGAACATCCAGCTGCGCGGGATTCGTGGGCTTGAATTCCAAGTCATAAAGACCAAAGAACGGCGGCGCAATGAAGTTGACCGTCCCGCTCGTCATCTCGTACGGCCGATCTGGATTCGGCAGCCGTTGATCGATGCTGGTAAACCCGGTCGATGCGGCCGCTGCCGTCGCAAACAGCGCGGCCACGCAAAATGTGCCAACTACTCGTCGCGAAAGACGCGCGTCCATCGTTCCTCCCGAGCAATTGCTCGTCCGCCATTAAGCAATCGCTGCCATTCTCGCGCGCGAAGGTTGCGACTGCAATGATGTCGCGAAATGTCGGCAATTTCTATGAATCCAATCGGCAAGGCAAGCACGGTGCGCAATTCTCTGCAACTGGCGCCATAAGCCGTAAATAAGATGGCTTAGTTAAGCCAGCTGAGTTGCACGTATGCCTGGCGTGCGGCATTTTCATAAACGGTCTAATTTTGGCACGTCTCACTGGTGAATGAGTTTATGAAACTGCTGTGCCATCAATCGGGCCCTGCGTTACTCCATTCACCATCTGCGGCGGTATGATTTGGAGGATTTCATACAGCGTTGGCACCACGTCGTTGACGTGATGGAACTGCGAGCGTGGTGTGTCGTCGTGCTTGATGACCTTTGGCCATGCAATGGCCAAAGATTGCCGCGTGCCCCAGAAGTGCGCGCCGAAGAGCTTGGTGGATTTGTAAGGCGTACTGCCCGTCCACGCCCAGCCGGCGTGGTACATGTTGTCGGTCTTGGGTGACCCCAGCACGTCGAGGCCCGTGAGTTCATTCAGAAGGGCGAAAGCCCTGCGACGGCCCACGGCCTCACGAATTACGTTTGGACCGTGCGGGAATTCTTAGAGAGAGTCGCTTCGGTCTGATTCGCTTCTGCGCCTCAAGACCGTTTCATAAACGTTGACGCTTATACTCAATTCGTCGGAACCCTCCCAAATAACATCAAATACTTTAAGATGTTTGAGGTTTCCACCAAGTTCTGGCAGGGCGATCGTGTCTCCGATTCGCGGCACGCTTGGCCAACAACGGATTACAGGCGCATTGTCCCCTAGGCAAAAATAGAGCGTGATCATTACAGGCCTCACCGAAAGAAAAGAAATTGATCGAGTGCGTTAGGCCGGTGAGTGGGTCCAAAGGAAGTGTAGTGTCCTATCGGCACGAAGACGCCCAGCAAGTTGTCGCAGTCTGGCTCAGGACGCGGAGAGATTCACGCCGCTCTACAAAATCCCGTGCCACGCGCCTGCACAGCAGATCACACACCACCTGAGCGTTGTAGTGCGCGATGAGACATTGCGGTATTTGAGTATCCGCGAAAACAGCAAGGCTCAGGACGACTCCCAAGATTGAAGCTGATTTAGTGAGATCACCGTCGCGGCTATCGCATCGCTAGACCTCAGCGAACGGGTAGCTCGGTCAAAAAGGTTCGTTTGCCAAAGCGTTTCTTCGGCGTATCGACCGCCAAGTGTGTCAGACTGGGCGCGGAGACGATTTTTCGAAGCGCCAGGAATGTGTTGTCAAAAGGAATGTGTTGTCAAAGGGCTGAGTTCTTGAGACTGGCGGCCCGTGCCACGGCTGTGGTTTGATGACACGTCCGACAAACGTACGAGATTTGTTAGAGCGCGATATCACTTACCGCCAATCGGCCGCCAAGTTTCAGGACCCGCGCTATTTCGCGGAACACCATCAAGGGTGCCTTATCTCTGAGGCACCGCCGGCTCGGATACAGCTTCTAGCGTATGTCCCGCCAGTTGCTCGTCGCCGGTATCTACGGCAAGGTCACCGAGCGAGAAAATGCCAACCAGCCGCTTATCGCGATTCAACACCACGAGGCGGCGGACTTGATTCTGTTCCATCATGTGGGCCGCGTCACTGATGTCCTGATCTTCGTAACAGTAAATGATGTTTGGCGTCATGATGTCGCGGACTCGAGCCGTATTCGGGTCTAATCCTGCCGCTACGGCCCTCACCGTAATGTCACGATCCGTGATCATGCCTGCCAAGCGATCATCATCCCCACAAATAGGCAACGGTCCCACATCGAGCTCCTTCATTTTCTGTGCTGCTTCCCGAAGTGTCGTATCCGGGGATACGCATTCGACACCGGAAGTCATGACGTCTTTGACTTGCATGTTAGTCCTCCTGGGTGCCTGGACGTGCAGTAATGCCAATATCGTTTCGAATCGCACCGCGTACAATGTTGGTGCACAAGCCGTGCCATTGCAGATGAAAACCGGAAATTGAAGACGTATTCCTGTCATTTCGTCACGGTGACATTGTTGAAGGCGTTCGGAGCGCGGCGCGACGAGTTAGCTCAAAACCGCTGCCACGAATCCGGAGGAAGATTTGCGTGGCTCGGGATAATTGCGAAGTTCAATAAAAAAAGTGCTGTCAATAAATCGTTCTGCACCACGGCGGGAGCTGGATGCGTCGAACTAAAATAGGCAAAGCCGAGGATCCATACGCCGATTGGGATCTCAGCCAAATGAGCTTTTCGCCACCCAGGCCGAAAGGAAAGCCCGCCTAAGAGGACGATTGCGGAGCCGCATATCAAACCGTTGATATGCCAGGCACCGACAGCAGAGTTTTGGGCGAGCACCCAAGGACTCGTCAAAAGCCAAAGACCGATTACTATTTCGGCAACTCGCGGCCACATCAGCCAGTCTCCGCCAATAGGGCTGCTTCATCACTTTCTCGTGATGCTTTTCCCCAAAATGCGTTCCATAGATCAGGAATGGATCGCGATCTTCTCCAGACGCGATATAGGTAAGTCATTGAGGACCATACTTCGTCGTACGCACAATAGACCAGTAGCAAGGATATTGCGGCCGTTATGATGCAAAGAAAACACCATGATCCAACAACGGTACCTTGTAGAGCTACAAGAACAATGCTCACGAGCCCGAGCGGAATAACGTCGATCCCAAATAGAATCACTAGCCACGGGCGGTATTGCCACCGTCGCGTCGATCCGGCTAAGCCGAGAATTGCCTCACTAAAATATCCAACCGCTCCAAGCGCAGCATCTGGAATGAGAATCCAATGGCGCATCTTTTCCGAAACATCTGAGTCAAGCACTCTTTTCGTTTGATCACCGAAAACCGGATCCCACACGTCGGAAATCAGTCGCCATTGGTAGAAAGCCATATACGTAGCAATGGCCCCACCGATTGCGGCCAAGATACAAATCGGAATTCGCTGGCGCCACGATGAGGGATTATAATCGTAGGGCGGAGCTGGGACGTTCAAATCATCCGGATAACGCTGTTCGGTCATTGGGCTGCCTTCGTCTCGGGCAACGGCAGCCCATTGGTTTTATGCCACAGTACCGGATCGTGCTTGAGCCGAACGATCATCTCCTTTAACGTATTACGGAGTCGATGCTTCGGGTTCCAGCCCAATTTTTGTCGGGCGCGCTCAATCTCTACCGGATAGTGAGCGTCTGCCAAATCGATCATCCACGGTTTAATGAATTCAGGATCGTCTTCGTCCGCCATCTTGTCTTTCACCCAAGCCCCGGCTTTGGCGACGATTTTGGGCAATCGAATCGTCGGCCATTCCTGACCGTGAATTAGCTCGCCGATGCGCTCCTGCAGTTCCGCATAACTCATCACATCTGGCTCTGCGATCAAGAGAAGCTCGTAGGGCTCGAGCTCAGAACGCCGTTCGACAGTCTTTACAATGCAGTCGATGAGATCGTTTAGGTGGACAAATGCCTGCCCATGACTGGCATCACCGGGAAAGAAGTAGCTTTCGAAATCCTTTTGATAGATCCGGCTGATTTGTTGAGCAATTGGAATCGAATGGCCGTCCTCGTCATAAACTCCGGCAATACGAAGCACAACCACCGGAATCGTGCCGCGCTCCTGCTGAATTACGTCTTCAGCCTGTAGCTTTGATTTTGGATAGTCCCACGCAGCCTCGGTCGGTGAAGCCTCGGTGATTTTTTCGCCCTCTTCCACCGGTTTCATCACGAGCAGGCTGCTTGAAAAAACAAACTGCTCAACATCAAAATCCTGCAGCTGTTGGAGGAGTCGACGTGTTCCTTCGACAGTCAACGTGTCATAGAGTGGGCTTGGCTCTCCGGTAAAGTCATAGTAGGCCGCCAAATGAATCACGCTCGCGATCTCACGACCACATTGTTCGGCAACTTGCTGCAGGGCGCCGGCCACGGATGCCGTTTTCGTCAAGTCGCAAGAAATGAAGTCCGCTCCTGGCGAGTCATTAGGAGATTTAACATCCAGGCCGATGACGCGGTGAGTCGCAGAGAGCGCTTGCACTACGCGCGAGCCGATCAGGCCAGTGCTGCCTGTAACCAGCACGGTTGGTTTGTTTCCTGTCGGACCTTTTTTACTACCAGCGAGCACGTTTGCAGATGACATCGGCCATCCCCCTTGAAAACCACTCGCTTCGGTACCCGTTCACAAAATTGGATACGCAATAAAACAATGGCTCTCTAAGAACTTTGTCCACTCACATGAATTTCATTCCACTGTGACGCCTCTTCTAGCAGGCGCTGCACCTCTTCGTCAGTTGTTTGCGAGAAATCTTCGTACCACACGCCGACAGCATAAAGAGTTTCCGGCTCCACCCCACATATTATTTCGTCCACCTCGGAGCGAAATTCGTCGCAGGTCTCAGGAGCTCCAACCGGAACAGCGACGACGAGGCGTTTCGGGTTCTGCTTTCGCAACGCCTGAGCCGCAGCGCGCATGGTAGAACCCGTGGCTAGACCGTCATCAACCAAGATGACGACTCGTCCATTCACATCAATCGGAGGCAACCCTGCCCGGTACATGTTCTCGCGGCGCTTGAGCTCTTGGGGTTCCCGTTCGACCACGCTATCGATGACATGATCGGGAATCCGCATTCCTTGTAACATTTCTTCGTTAAGTACAATAACGCCGCCACTGGCAATTGCGCCCATGGCTGCTTCTTCGTGTCCCGGAAAGCCAAGCTTACGAACAAGAAACACGTCGAGCGGTGCTTCCAGGGCTTTGGCCACTTCAAACGCCACAGGCACGCCGCCGCGCGGAAGCGCTAAAACGAGCAGGTCCGGCTGACCCGCATAGTGAGCCAGCCTCGCTGCAAGGAATTTACCGGCTTCGGTACGATCACGAAAAATCATTTTGGCACCTACTTGCTACGACGAGCGCGGGTGCGAGCTGCTTTCTTGGCTGCTCGACGGCGGCCGGCAGCGCCCTTTGTGGCTGCGGCTTTTTTCGCGGCGGCCGAACGCTCGGCGGACGTGCGGCGTTTCGCTGCCTTTTTGGCGTGTCTCGACAAAGCCTCGTGCGACGCAGCCGCGGTTCCTTCGCGCTCCAGAGCTCGTGTAATTGCTTTCGACCGTTTGGCGGATGGTTTGCGCTTCGGCGCATCGCCTTGGCCAACTTCATAGGCGCGCTTCGCGCTTTTGCGCGATTTCTCCGAGACCTCGCCCTTTTTAGGCGGGGGCAGATCGACACCCGCGCGGCGGGCTTTGGACAGGCCTATCGCAATTGCTTGTTTTGCGGAGCGCGCTCCGTGCTTGCCCTTGCGAATATCTTCAATCTCTTCTCGGACGAACTCACCCGCCTGGGTCGACGGCGCCTTTCCTGCACACTTAGCCTTTTGAGCTCGCTTGATTGTCGTTTTTTTGGGCATTGAATAGATCCAACTCAATCCAAGAATTCGCAGCCGTGAGAGCGTATCTCAAACACAGCCACTGAAGGCTAATGCAAGGATTCACTTTGGCTCACAAAACCAAGCGCTTCCGCGATTGATTTAGCACTTTACCCGTACGTCTCAATTGGTTGATAAGGCATTGTGAGAATCGACGATCGCAAACTTGCTCCTCTGCCATGGCCAAAACGCGCAATGAGCCAAAAAAGCGAGCCGCTCGAAATGACTTTCAACTCATTACTTTCGTAGCTGAGTTGTTGTCGCTTCTAACGGCTCTAAGAAATACTACAGCAAACTTCGTGCCATCCATCGGTACGACGAAACTGACATCCCAATCCAACTCGGTAAAAACGTTTTGCCTCTCTTCAAATAAAAAGGCAACTCGCCGTATAGTCGCTTCGTGGTGGAACAAATTCAGTGTTGCATTTGGCCACGTTGGCAGCGGTTCTACCAGCATCGGCTCATATCCGATCAGGGGAACGAGATAAGACATTCCAAGCATCGGTTGCATGCCGACGGCAAGGTGCGGAGAGCGACCGAACAGCTTAACCTGAAAAAACTTCCGCAGCTGCGGCTGCCGATGTCTTGGCCTCCTTCTTCCACGCTTCCGCCCCACCTTTATAGGTTAGGACCGAAGTGAAGCCGGCTTCTTCAAGCTTCTTCGTCGCCTTTTCGGACGAATCGCATTGCTGGTTTGCGCAGTAAACGACCAGCTTTTTGTTCTTCGCTCCCACCGCCCGTGCAACTCGGTCGGCGAAATCGGGCTCATCTTGCGAGATGCTTATCGCTCCCGGGATGCGAGTCTTTTCAAAACCTTCGAGCGGCAGTGTGTTAATGATCGGCAAGTCGGGCTGTGTGGACTGAAGATTTTGGAGTTCGGCCGTGGTAATGGTTTTCATGATCTACCTCCTCTTGGTATGAACCAACTCATTCCAATCCAATTTTTTCTTTACGAGGGAAAATAGGGGCAGATGCCATGCCAAAATGTCGTCGGACGGCTAAGATATGCAAACGGCCTGCCGGGCAGCGGGCGGACTT
>CAZFLF010000285.1:0-7776 GCA_964519825.1 uncultured Pirellulaceae bacterium
GGGCGAGGCTCCCGCCGAGCAGTCCAACGTGGTGACAGCTCAGCGGGAGCTTCGCCCTCCCCTTTTTACAATACTCGATTAACGACTCCATGCCGCAGTCCAGCACACCTCGCGCACTGACCTCGACTGGCGACACGCGTCCGAACGGGGCCTCGCGCTGGCGCTGGCGGCTGATCTTAGCTTTGGCGCTGCTGGTTGTCGGGGGCGGCGTGCTGGCGGATTGGTGGCTTTGTTTGCCCGACAACGTCTCGGCCGGATACGTCGGTGGCCAAAGCTGCGTGCAGTGTCATGTGCAGCAACATGCCGAGTGGCGCGGGTCTTACCATGATCTCGCGATGGATCTCGCGACGCCGGACACTGTGCTTGGGAATTTCAATAATGCCGAGCTAAACCATTTTGGGCTCACCTCACGCATGTTTCAGCGCGAGGGAAAATACTTTGTGCATACCGAGGGGCCGACCGGCGAGCTAGCCGATTTTGAAGTGACGTACGTGCTGGGAGTTGCGCCACTCCAGCAATACATGGTCGAATTCGATCGCCCCGCGGACGCGAAACCGGATGAGATTGGCCGGCTGCAAGTCCTGCCCATTTCCTGGGACACGCAGCGCAAGAAGTGGTTCTTCCTGCAACCGCCAGATGTCGCCGAGAGAGTGCTTCCCAACGACGACTTACACTGGACCGGCATCGCGCAGCGGTGGAACAACATGTGCGCCGATTGCCACGTGACGGACTTGCGGAAGAATTTTGACGTCGCGACGCGCAGCTATCACACGTCGTTCACCGACATGGATGTCAACTGCGAAGCGTGCCACGGCCCCGGCAGCCTGCATGTGCAGCTCGCCTCGGCCAAGTCACTCTTCTGGGACCGCAAACGCGGATACGCGCTCGCCCAGCTCAAAGACAAAGCGAACTCGCGCGCGGAAATTGAAACCTGTGCTCCCTGTCATTCCATGCGGCGAATTGTCGAGCCGGGGTTTCGCGCTGGCGACAATTATTACGATTACTTTGTGAACGAGCTGCTGCACGGGCACCTGTACCATGCCGATGGACAGATCATGGAAGAGGTCTACGAGTTCGGGTCTTTTGCTCAGAGCAAAATGTTCCATAAAGGCATTCGCTGCACCGATTGCCACAATCCTCACACGACCAAGCTCAAGCACGAAGGGAACCAGGTCTGCACGTCTTGCCATCAACATCCCGCCGGCAAGTACGATTCGCCGGCCCATCACCATCACGATCCGGCGAAGGCGGGCGCCCAATGCACGGCGTGCCACATGCCGAAGAAGACGTACATGGCGGTAGACCCGCGGCTCGATCACAGTTTACGAGTGCCGCGTCCCGATCTCAGCGTCCAACTCGCCACGCCCAATGCTTGTTCCGGCTGTCATCTCGAAAAAGCGCAGCTCCAACCGGAGCGAACTGCGCAACTCGGTGAGTACGCGGACTGGTTGCGTGCCGCGCGGGGCGGAGACAAAGAAGTTACGGCCTCCTTGGCGAAGATTGACCGGTGGGCGGCGGACCGATTTCGTGAGTGGTACGGGGAAAAGAAGGATGTGGATTCTCACTTTGCCCATGCCCTCGCGGCGGCCAGACGTGGTGAGCCGTCCGCGGAAAGCCGTCTCATTGAGCTAGCACGACGTGGCGACGTTCCGACGATTGTTCGCGCGACGTGCCTGAATGAGCTCGGGCAGTATGAATCGGCCGCAGTCAATAGCCTGGCGATCAAGCTGCTGGAGGATGACGAGCCAATCCTGCGGCTAACCGCCGTTGCGCACCTGGAACGATTGCCCGACGACCAACTCGTCGACCGCGTCGCGGCTTTGTTGTCCGATCCCATTCGCGCGGTGCGAGCGGAGGCCGGGCGTGTCCTCTCGAGATTGGATGAACGCTGGCTGAACGGTCCCCAGCGAATCGCTCGCGAACGCGCGATTGAGGAATTCAAGAGCGGACTGGTCGCGAATAGCGACCGAGCCGTCGCCCACTTGGGGCTAGGAATCTTGGCTGAACGGCAGCGGAACGACACGGCGGCCCGCGCGGCATATGAAACGGCCTTGCAGATGGAGCCGAATACCGCGGGTCCGCGCGCCAACTTGGCAGCGGTTTTGGAACGTCAAGCGGAGACGGCGTCGGATGCCGCGGTTGCGGAAGAGCTGCGAACGCGGGTTGCGCAGTTGCGTCGCGAGGAATTGGATCTACTCGCCCGCGACGCGAAGCTTGTTCCCGACAATGCTGCGATCCATTACCGTTACGGGTTGTCGTTGTACCTGAATGGCCGACTTGAAGAGGCTGAGCAGGAATTGGCGGCGGCCGTGAAGCATGCTCCCAACACGCCTGAATTCGTGCTCGGGCTCGCGCTGCTGTATCAAAAACTGCAGCGATACGAGGCGGCGCTTCAGCAAGCCCGACGGCTCGTAGAACTGCGCCCCAATGAATTGACCTATCAGCAACTGCTGAACGAAATTCAGACGCAGGGGAAGCGTAATGACTAATGTCTAAGCCCCTTAGACGTTAGTCATTAGGCCCGCCATGTCCGCCGCGATGTCGGTGAGAATCGAGTCGAGAGCCGAGTCGTCTGTCCAAAGGTCTTGGTGGGCAGCCAATGCTGCGGCAAAAGTCCACCGCTCGACGTCGACCGGCTTCACAGATCGTCGACGCAAGTCTCCGCTGTCGGGAATGGAAGGTGCCACTTTAGGAGCGGGCACGAAATAACTTCCCGTTCTTAGTCTGCGCTCACCTTGACCGCTGCCGGTAGGCGAAATGACCGCAACGAAGTTATTTCGTCCCAATTCCCGTGACGATTGTGGAACTGAAAGATCGAGACTTTCCCCTTCCGGAGATTGGGCGTTCAGAAAGTTAATGACCTGCAGTACATCATTGCTGGTCGCGAAGCCATCACCGTTCACATCATAAAAGGATGCATCCGTCGGACGTTCATCGGGGAGCAGACCGTCGGCATCGCGGTGACTGGGATCGTTGAGCTCATTAATGATCCGCAGAACGTCGAGCGGAGCGACAATTCCGTCGCCTGACACGTCGAACCGGTTGCCCGAATTCTGCCACTGCCTCGTGATGCCGGAATCCACCACGAGCGGCAAGACCGACTGGGGCGCCAGCCCGGCGAAGTGGGCATTGGAATTGGCGGGATTAACGGAAATCGTGACGTCGATAGTCTGGTCGCCATCGGCTTGACCGTCCTGAACGCCGGTGACGGTTACCGTTTGTACCGCATTCCAATTGGCCGTGGTGAACGTCAATGTCGCCTTGTCGATCGTGGCTTCGCCGGTGTCGGCACTGGTGACATTGAACACCACGTCGGACAATGGTTGCTTGGAAAGGACGACGGTGATGGTGTCCTGCGTGCCCGTCTCGTTGACCTCCGTTTTTCCACCGGTCTCCGCGACGGTAAAGCCAGCTTGGTCGTCGTCCTTTGTCGTCACGGTCACGGTTTGGCTGGCAACCGAGCCGTAGGCAGCGGCGGATTGCGCCGCATTGACTCGGACGGTGATGTCCGAGAGCACGTCGCCATCAACCTTCTGATCGTCGACGCCGGTGACCAGAATCGGTTGCGGCGTATTCCAGTTTTGCGGAGTGAACGTCAGTGCGGGGACGTCGACCGTGGCTTCAGCGGTGTTTCCGCTGGCGGTATTCAGCACGACGTTTGCAAGTGGCTGCGCATTCAGCACGACGGTGAAAGTGTCGGTTGTCGCGGCTTCGGTGACTTCGGTTTTGCGACTCGTCTCCACGATGGTGAAGCCCGGAATATCGTTGTTCGTATTGGTGGCGACGACGGTCTTGTTCGCGACGTTAGCGTACGAAGCGGCCGATTGTGCCGCGTTGACGCTGACGGTGATGTTGGAGCTCTGATCGCCGTCGGCGGCCTGGTCGTCGACGCCGGTGACCGTGACGGTCTGCGCCGTGTTCCAGTTCTGGGATGTGTACGTCAGCGTGGCGGGGGCGACTGTCGCTTCGGCAATGTTCGAGCTGACGATGGTCAATACTACGTCGCTCGCCGGTTGCGCACTGAGCACGACCGTGAAAGTGTCTGTCGTGCCGGCTTCCGAGACTTCCGTCCCGCCGCCTGGTTCGACCACTGTGATCCCGGCGATGTCATTGTCCTTCGTCGTGGCCTTCACGACCTGATTGGGCAGCGACGCGAATCGCGCGTCGGATTGCGCAGCATTCACGCTGACAGTGACATCGGTCATTTGATCGCCGTCAATCCGCGTGTCGTCAATGCCGGTGACGGTGATGACTCGCGGTGTGTCCCAATTCTGCGGAGTGAATGTTAATGCGGCCGTGTCGACTGTCGCTTCCGCCGTATTCGCGCTGGAGATGCTGAGCACGACATTGCTCGCCGGTTGCGCGTTCAGCACAACCGTGAACGTGTCGGTTGACCCCGCTTCGGTCACTTCGGTTTTGCCGCCGGTTTCGGTCACTGTGAATCCCGGCACTGGCTCCAAGAATTCCTGTACCGCAAGCGCCGACAGCACTGCATGGCCACCGGCGACCGGATCGACTTTCACGGTAATCTTGCCATCGGGCTTGGAAGTGACGATCAAACCGTATTGTTCCAGCGGATTCGCGCTGCTGCCGACGGAGCCATTCACGAGGAGATGCAGTTGCTTGAATTGCCCGGTACCGGTGACCTTCCCCGTTCCATCTTGCACGAACGGAGCGGGGTTATCGCCGCCGCTGCCGGTGATCGTGATCGTTTGTTTGATCGGCTCTTCTGCGTCGACATTCGCTTCCGACGCTACGAAGACATAGACCCGATACTTCGTACTAGGTTTCAAGTCGCTCCAGGTGGCAGTCACAGACGTGTTAACCCAAAACATCGAGTCGTCGACGAGGCTGATGTTGGGAGAATGACTGGGAATCGTCGCCGGATCGGTCGTACGCGAACTCCAGCCCGCGTCGTTGGCGCTATGGGTGATGGCCAAGTCGGCCGTGGTCGATTCCCCGTTCTCGCGAATCAAATTGGGAACGTTGATTCCGAACGGATTTTGAATGAGAGTCCAATTCACCGGCACGGTCGCGTCGGGACCCGTGAAATCGAGTTCCGCGCCAATCAGCGGCGGCGATTCGTCGTCGGAGACTTGAACGATCACCGGCGTGACGATGGCGTTGGTCAGGATCAGCGGGCTGTAATTCGGATCGGTCGACCGAGTCACGGCGTGACGAATCGTGCCGGTGTGAACGCCTTCGCCCAACGTGTCATTGGTCGCTTTCACAGTAACGGTCTTGGGAGTCACGTCGCCGATCGCAAAAGGGATAGTCTGCGTCGCGGCGAAGTTGGTTCCATCCAGGCTGATCAATATTTGTTCGTCAGCAGTGATCGTGATGTCGATGTCGCTCGCAGCAGGTTTCGTCAACGCAATCGTGTAAGTGTCGATCGCAGGCAGCCCCGTTTGCACGAACAGCCCCTCGGCGATTTTCGTGCTCACGCCCGTTTCGGCAATGACAACGCCACCGGTCGCGTTTGCGTTCTGGGTGACTTGGAAGTCCGCATCGTTGATGTCAAAGAAAACATTTTGCGTCGGGTCGGCCTGGACTTTGATGCGAGCTTTGGCGACGTTGACGTTGGGGATCGTGATCGCTTCGCTGCCGTCGTTGTTCGTTGCCGATGCGAGCTTCAGAGGATACGTGAGCCCACCATCAACGGACAACAGGATGTCGACCCGTGTCGTATTGATCCCGTTCACGTCAGTTCCTGCCACATTCCAAGTGACCGTTTGTTGCGATCCGCCGGCGATCTGCGCCGAGGCGTTCAATGACGTAACTCGGAATGGTGCGCCGGTGTTGAACACCGTCAACTTCAGGTCGTCCGACTTGACTCCGCTGGCGGCCTTTCCGTCAAACAAGTGGTTGTCGCGCGCTGTGAGTCGGAAGTTCAGGTCGCGGTTCTGCGTCGGAAGGTGTTCGTTTTTGTTCTGATTCGCCAGCGTATTGGCCACAATGTCTTCGATGCGCGGAAACGTGCGCGACAGATCGCTCACGGGGGCGAACGACCGAAATAGCGGACCAAGTCCGTCCTGCGAATTGACGATCGGCACCGGTATGCCCGTCGGCGTGTTGGCATCGATTTGTTCCCAGGTAAACGTGAGCTTGTCACTAGCGTCCGGATCGCTGGCGGTAGCCGTCAGCGTGAACGGTGTTGATGCTGGTATCGTGCGGTCGGCACCGGCGTTCACTGTCGGGAGCGTGTTACCAGTCGCCGTCTTGAGTCCCAAGGCTGAAAGCGCGCCGGTGATGTATCCGATGACCTCATCAAAACTCGCCGCATGGAAATAGGCACCATCGCCGGGCAGTACCGGCAGGTTGTCGTTGCCGCAGATATTTTGATAGGCCATCACGGTCGAGCCACTCCCCGGCTCGACAGCCGTAAGGACGCTGCGATCCGATCCGCATTCGCTGCCGATCCCGTTGAAGGTGTGGTTGGCGTTCATTTGATGAGTCAGTTCGTGGGCGACTGCTTTGATCGAGCCCGGAGAAGCGTTGGCGGCTATCAGATCTGTAGCTCCGCGGGCTTTGGCGCCGATTTCAGCGAACCCACCGTCGGTTCCGATCCCCAGCACGTGTCCAAAGTCATATCCAGTCTCGATGAGTGGATTTCCATTCAGGGCAGTGTTGATGACGATGGGATTTTCGGCGATTAAAGATACCACCGTGCCGTTTGTGTAGCCGTCCGTGGCCGCGTTCTCGAAGATCAGCTTGTCGTTTTGTGAATGAAGCTGGAAGTTGATCGCTAATTCCGACCCGTATATCTTGTTCAACTCGCCGACGAACTGATTCAAGAAAGCCTTTGTCGTTGTCTTCCCGCCGACCGCCTGCGTGAACTCGGCGGTCGTGGACAGCGCCAGCGTATAGGTTGTCAGATTCGTCCCCGTCGAGAGATTAACGCCGGGGATCAACGTCATGAGGCGGCGGTCTTCTAAGGGTTCGAAATACAACCCCCGTGAACCACCGAAACCCCTCAACGGGCGTCGGCCGCGGAGCCGCGTCTTGCAACGAGAATGCGACAATCGGCGAGTACGGGGCACTAGTTGAACCTCGAGAGGTACCGGCATTGGTCAGGATCAGTCCAGCGTCCGTGAGACTTCAACTAGATGAACATCCATCGTCAAAGGCCCGCGGTGCCTTGAAGCTTCCTCTTGCTGCACAATCGTTGTCGACCGGGTTTACCCTGGCTGTGGCGACTCAGGGAGAGAGCGGAAGATTGGCCTACCCGAAAGAACCCTGTGCTTCCCATGTGCCCGGGCAACTCCTGGACTTGTCCCGTGCAACAGGCAAATTTCAGTCTAGTGTTTTATTGCTTCCAGGGAAACAAATTGGTAAGTAACGGGAATGATCAAGAACGACACCTGCACGCGGAACTTGAGCGCCAGTACCACAATGCAGCGCTACGATGCAGCGCAATCGTATCGCTGGAACTACGACCATGCTCCGGCCTCTCCGCCGAGTGTGAATGTCCCTCCTGTTGCCGGCGCCTGGACTTATTGCGGTCGGCCTGTTCAATCACCCTTGGGAATTGCCGCCGGACCGCTCTTAAATGGTCGCTGGGTTCTCTATTACGCGGCCTTGGGTTTCGATGTGCTTACGTACAAGACGACGCGGAGCCAATTTCGCGAATGTTATGCGCTGCCGAATCTCCAGCCGGTCCGGACCGGACCGCTGAGCGCCTCGGGAAGCCGACTCTCAGCATCAGCCGAAATGGAAGGTGCTTGGGCCATCTCGTTTGGCATGCCGTCAATGGCCCCGGATGTCTGGCGCGCGGAC
>CAZFLF010000286.1:0-7759 GCA_964519825.1 uncultured Pirellulaceae bacterium
ACAGCGGGCGCCCCTCCCGGCCGTTGACCTTCGCAGCGGTGAGGAACAAAAAGCAATCGCGGGGTCCGTTGACCACATAGTCTGTGCGGGCTGCGATTCCGGACTGGCCAAATAGCGGCAGCCGGAACGGGCCGTTCCAGTTCTTTCCTCGGTCGCTGGACCAGTAAAAACGGGACGGGCCGGAATTCACATCGGTCATGCGGACTGTCAGCGCGAAGTCGGGGTGCATGAAGTTAATGTTGCCGGAACAGTCTTGCCACAGCTTCTCGGTGAGCCCTGGCGGCGTGATCCCATGCAAGGCTCCGCCGACCGGGATCAATGCCCCTTGCACGGCGGGATTCTCGATCGTCCACGAAAGACCGCCGTCGCGGCTGCGGGCGAGTAAATGTTCTTCCGGTTTGTCGTGATCGATGGCATGCCGGTTCGGTCCGTTGTCTTTGAAGTAACCTGCGCTGAAGCCGACCAGGATCTCGTCACCCCAGGACCAGATGCCGTGATTGGCCGGCCAGCCGCCGAATCGTCCTTCCTCGGCGTAGACCTTGACGTGTTGCTGGACCGCGCCCGCGGCCGTCTTGTCATCGGTGGAGATGGTTCCATCATTCGGCGCGGCTGGAAGATTACCAGCGATCGCACCGACGGCGAGCGCTCCGATCCAAGTCCAAACAGTCGGATGGCAACACCGATTCCCACTCATCACTTGACTCCTGCAAGACGCGCCAAACATTAGACGATGGACAGGAAGATAATGCAGCGAATGAATAAAGTCGTCACTTTTCCTGTTTTCCTGTCTATCATTTTCCTGTCGACTTCTTTTGTCATCAAAGACGACAATCCATTCAACAAAAGCCCTGTGGTCTGCGCGAGGTTCGACTTGTGATGCATTCGCTCAACTCCCACCGATTAGGCGTGGTTTTTCTTGTCTGCTGGCTGGTCGTTGCGATCGGCGGAGTTGTGGCCCAGGAGCAGGCGAAGCCGACGGGGGAAACGGGGAAAAAAAAGCAGAAGCGTGCCGCGGCGAAAGAGCCGGTGGGTGACGCCAAGAACGTACCGACGGGAAACTCCCCCGCACCCCGCGACCCAGAGTTCGCTCGGTACGGCATTTACGAGCAGACCGCGCCTCGGCCTGGCCGCGTCGAGCCGATGACGACCGCGTTGCCGCTGGCGCTCAAGCCGGGAGACCACGTGGCGTTCATCGGAAATACGCTGCTGGAACGCGCCCAGTTGTTTGGCCAATTTGAGGCGTTGCTCCATCAGCGATTTCCGCAGCATCAGCTGGTCGTGCGGAATTTATCTTGGTCAGCGGACACGATCGACCTGCAACCGCGACCGGCCAACTTTGCCGACGTAGAACAGCATCTCACGCACGAAAAGATCGACGTCCTGTTCGCGGCGTTCGGGTTCAACGAATCGTTTGCGGGGGAGGCCGGGGTCGAGCCATTTCGTCAAGCGCTGACAGACTACTTAACTGCTCTCAAAGCGAAAGCGTTCAATGGCCGCTCGGGGCCGCGGATCGTGCTGATTTCGCCGATCGCCAATGAGAATGTCACCGGCGTGGAGGCCGCGGACCTGAATAATGCTCGCATCAAGCTCTACACCGGCGTCATTCGGGAAGTTGCCGAGCAGCAGCAGGTTGGGTTTGTCGATGTCTTCGACGCCACGAACAAGGCGATGGACAGCCCAGGGTCCGACCTGACCATCAATGGGAGTCATCTTACCGAGCAAGGTTACGCGGTGTTCGCGAACACCCTGTACCGAGGCGCCTTTGGCGAAGACCCGCCGCCGGTTAACGAAGCACTGCGCCAAACGATCGTCGACCGGGATCGTCAGTACTTTCGCCGCTATCGGCCACTGAACACGTTCTATTACACCGGCGGCCGCAACAAGGATTACGGTTATCTCGATTTCCTTCCCGCGATGCGCAACTTCGATATTCTGGTCGCCAACCGTGACCAGCGGATCTGGGATCTGGCTCAGGCTCAGGGAAAACCGGTTCCCGCGCGGGTCGACGATTCCAACGCGCCGCCGCTGCCAGCCGTTGACCTGAGCCGTGGCGCCAACGAATGGCTCAGCGCGACGGACGAATTGAAGGCCTTCCAAATCGACCCGCGATTTGCAGTCAATCTCTTTGCGGGCGAAGAGGAGTTCCCCGACATCGCCAATCCGATTCAGATGCGATGGGACTCGCAGGGCCGGCTGTGGGTGAGCACTTCGACGACCTATCCGCACGTCTATCCTGGGGACGAGCCACGCGACAAACTCGTCGTCCTCGAAGATACTAACCGCGACGGTAGGGCCGACAAGTCGACCATCTTCGCCGACAACCTGCATGTGCCCCTCTCCTTTGAATTCGGCGATGGGGGCGTCTATGTTTCCGAGCAGCCGAACTTGACGTTCCTGAAAGACACCGACGGCGATGGCAAGGCCGATCTGCGGCGCGTAGTGCTCAGTGGATTCGGCACCGAGGACTCGCATCATGCATTGCACGACTTTGTCTGGACGCCCGACGGAGACCTGATCTTCCGCGAGTCGATCTTTCATCATTCGCAAGTGGAGACACCGTACGGTCCCGTTCGGCAGCAGAACAGCGGCTGGTTCCGCTTCCAACCGCGGACACAGCGGCTCACCAGTTTCGGCTCGTACCCCAGCACGAATCCGTGGGGCGTTACGTTCGACGATTGGGGGCAGCACGTCGCCAGCCATCCGGTTTTTGCAGCGGCGTTTCATGCGCTCGATCCGCCGTATCCGCAGCAGCATCCGGCGCCGGCGGGACTGCGAGCGTACTCGGGAACATGCGGTCAAGAGTTCGTCGACTTTCGCACGTTTCCCGCCGAGTTGCAGGGATGCTTCATCAAGGTCCGCTACAAACCCACGAACCGAGTCGAGATTCACAAGTGGATCGAGTCCGAATTCGGTTACGACGAAGAGTACGTCGGCGACCTCCTCTTTTCGACAAACCTCAGCTTCATCCCAGTCGATATCCAGTTCGGTCCGCGCGGCGACCTGTATGTTTGCGATTGGTACAACCCGGTGAAAGGGCATATGCAGTACTCGTTGCGCGACGAACGGCGCGACCGGAGTTCGGGGCGCATCTGGCGGATCACTGCCAAGGGCCAAGACCTGCAAGACCCGCCGACGATTGCTGGAGCTCCGATTCCCGAATTGCTGGAAATCCTCAAGCGTCCGGAATACCGCTATCGCTATTGGGCGAAACGGGAACTGCGCGAACGTGACCCTGCGCAGGTGAAGCAATCGCTCGACGCTTGGGTGACGAGTCTCCCACGCGAGGACGCGCGATTCCGCCACCACCAGATGGAAGCGATCTGGACCTATCGCACGATCGGCGCGGTCCAGCCGGAGCTGCTGCGCGACGTGTTGGCTGCCGAAGATCATCACGCGCGCGCCGCGGCGGTGCAGCAACTGCGGTACTGGCATCCTCACTTGCCGGACTGCATCGAGTTGCTGCGCCGAGCGGTCAATGATCCGGCCGGACTGGTACGCATGGAGGCCGTGATCGCAGCCAGTTATATCGGTAGCAAAGAGGCACTCGACGCGCTGCTGGATGTCTTCCACCACCCACGCGACGAGCACTTGGCTTATGCGATCACCTGCTCGCTCGGCTCGCATACATTACGGCGTCACTGGGAAGGGAACGCGGAATACAACGTGGCGCGGCTCTTGAAGCAATTGAGCCGGAGCGCCGAAATCAAAGAGCCGAAGACGACTGCGGCACAAGCTGGATTCGACGGCCAGCCAGGCTTGAAAGTTGTGAAAATCTCCTGCGAGCCTGAGCGAATGTTGTTCACGGTCAAACAATTCGTGGTCACGACGGGACAGCCGGTAAAAATCGTCTTCACGAATCCGGACGCGACCGACCATAACCTCGTCATCGTCAATGCCAATGTAAAACCTGACGCGCTGGCGGAAGTCGGCATGGCGGCCAACGAGATGGCTCGAGATCCTCGCAATGCCAACTCGGACTTCGTCCCCGAGGCGAAGAAGCACCTCATTCTGCACGCCTCGCCGATGATCGGCCCGACGCGTAAATCGCAGGTTCACGTCTTCCGCTTTCGCGCGCCGACCGAGCCGGGCATTTATCCCTTTGTTTGCACATTCCCCGGCCACTGGGTCGTGATGAACGGCGAGATTGTCGTCGCGAAGGACCTGTCCGACGTCGCAGCGATGCTCGCGGCTCGCCAGCCCACCATCGTGAAAGCTTGGACCATGGCGGATTTTCCTGAGATTTCCAGTCGGCGCGACGAGCAGTCCGTAATGAAAGGAATGCAGGCGTTCGTGAAGGCACGCTGCAACCAATGCCATGTCGTCGCCGGGCACGGCGTCAACCTGGGCCCTGACCTGGTCGAGTCCGTCAAGAAGTACAAGGGACTGAAGCTGCTGCAACAGGTGCTCGAACCGTCCAGCGAAATCAACGAAAAGTATCAGACCAACCAGTTTCTCATGGCCAATGGACGAATCGTCTCCGGAGTCATCGTGAAGGAAGATCCAGCCGAGTTTCACGTCGTGACGAATCTGCTCACTCCGCAAATCGTGACTCGCGTCCGCAAGTCAGAAATCGATGACAAATCAGCAACCAAGATTTCACCCATGCCCCCCGGGTTGGTCGACACCCTCAACCAGGACGAGATTCACAACCTGATTTCCTTCCTCGAAGCCGGCGGTTACCAACTGCCAGATCACCTCAAAAAACATCACGAACACAAGCACGAGCCGTAGCCGTCACGCTCCGTCGTGACGAAGCTTGAACTGCTGAAAGAGCATGCTATTGGCGAGAAGCGTCCCTCGCGAAACGACGTCCATTCCGCTGCAAAGCTTCGTCACGACGGAGCGTGACGGCCACGATTCGAGACCGAATCCTTGATTTGCAGGGGAGGATGCTGGCTAATCACGCCGGAGAGCTTCCTTTTCAGGAAACAACCGACTAACTGGTAAACGTCACTATGCGACAATCATTCATCATCTCACTTGCCTTATTCGCGTTGACTAGATTCGACGGCTGGGCTCAGGAGAAGCCTCAGGAAAAGGAGGCGCCCATCTTTTCTGGCCCGCAGGTCGGCGAGAAGCTTCCGTCATTCCGTGTCCGGGGTGCCTTCGACGCCGATGCCGGCAAGGAGCTTGATTTCGTGAGGCAGGCCGCCGGCAAGCCGATCGTTCTCGTCTTTGTTCATGACGCGAATCGGCCGTCGATTGGCATGACCCGTGCGCTCACCAGTTACACAGTCAGTAGAGCGAAAGATGGACTTGTCACGGGCGTTGTCTGGTTGGACGACGACGCGACCGAGGCGGAGAATATGCTCAAGAGGATCCGACACGCGCTCACTCCCGACGCCCCTACCGGAATCTCGCTCGATGGCCAAGAAGGGCCTGGCAGCTACGGTCTGAATCGAAATGTGACGCTGACCATTCTCGTCGGCAAGGAGAGCCAAGTGACCGCCAATTTTGCCTTGGTGCAGCCGAGTTTGCAGGCCGATCTCCCCAAGATTCTCCAAGAAATCGTCCGCGTCGCCGGCGGGCAGGTGCCGAAGCTGGAGGACATCGCCGGCGTCCGCGAGATGATGAGGCGGCCAGTGGCGAACGAGCCGGCTCCCAACCTCCGCGGCCTGATCCAACCGGTCATCCAGCCGAATGCCAAACCAGAAGATGTCGACAAGGCCGCGTCGTCCGTCGAGGAATACGTCAAGAAGAACGAGGCGGCTCGTAAAGAAGTTGGACGCATCGCCAACACCATCGTCGACAGCGGCAAGCTGTCGACGTACGGAACGCCGCGTGCGCAAGAGTTTCTGCGCAAGTGGGCCAAAGAGTACGGCTCGCCGCCGAAAGACGATTCGGGGGATCGCGGGAGCAAGAAATGATCGTTGTCACCTTGGTGCTCGCCGCGGTGATCGGTGAAGTGCCGGCGAGAGCCGTCGATTTCGATTCCGAAATCATCCCGGTCCTTACGAAGGCGGGCTGCAATGCTGGAGCCTGTCATGGGGCGGCCGCAAGACGAGGTGGATTCCGTCTGTCGCTACTTGGCGGAGACCCGGCGTCCGACTATGAATCGATCGTCCATGAACTCGAGGGACGTCGCATCAACCTCGTTCGGCCCGCCGCAAGTCTGTTGCTCGCCAAACCAACCGGCATGTTGTCTCACGGAGGAGACGTCCCGTTGGACGAAGGAAGTCCCGGCGCGGAACGATTGGCAGCTTGGATCGCTGCCGGTGCACAACGAGGCAAGTCTCGTCGGCTGACACAATTCAATGTCAGCCCGAACCGGCTCGTTGTAGAACAGGCGGGGACCCAGTTGCCCCTGCGCGCGACGGCCCGGTTTGACAACGGTGATACGGAAGATGTGACGGCCTGGACCGTGTTCACGTCGTCCGATTCGGCAGCCGTTGACATCGACGCGGACGCGAATCTCGCAACCGTCCGGCGTCGTGGCCAGCACGTCGTGATCGCCCGCTTTCTCGACCGCGTCGTCCCGCTGCAGCTAACGCTCCCTTTATCCGATACGCCGGTCGACTTATCGCAGGAGCGACGGGTCAACTTCATCGACGACGAAATACTGAAGACGCTGACGGTTCTCCGACTGCCGGTATCGTCGGCCGCTGACGACGCGACGTTCCTCCGTCGCGTTCACTTGGACCTCATCGGCATGCTCCCCAATCGGGAAGAGGTGGAAGCGTTTCTCGCCGATCGTGCGATGGACAAGCGAGCACAGCTGATCGACCGATTGTTGCGCAGTGATTCGTTTGCCGACTACTGGGCTCTGCGATTCGCCAAATTATTTCGGGTCCACTCGCTTCCCAACGAAAAGGAAGGAGTCCGAGCCTATCACCAGTGGCTGCTCCGGCAAATCCGCGACGGGGCGCCGTTAGATGAAGTTGCTCGCCAACTGCTGACCGCCACCGGCGATTCGCACGTGGTCGGACCCGCCAACTTCGCGCGCATGGTCGGTGATGCGCGCGGGCATGCCGAGTTGGTCAGTCACGTTTTTTTGGGTGTGCGGCTCCAGTGTGCCAATTGCCACAATCATCCGCTCGACCGTTGGACGCAGGATGACTATCACGGTCTCGCGGCGGTCTTTGCCCGCTTGGATCGGGGCCGCGAAGTGAAAGTTGCGGCGCGCGGAGCCGTAACCAACCTGCGAACGAGTGAGCCTGCCGTCCCGCGAATTCCCGGCGATCGGTACCTCGATCCGACCGGCGATGGACGCGCCGAGTTTTCGCAATGGCTGACGGCGTCCGACAACCGTTACTTTGCACGCGCGACGGTCAACCGCCTCTGGCGGGCGCTATTCGGCCGGGGACTGGTCGAGCCGACCGACGATCTCCGCGATACCAATCCGGCGACTCATCCCGAATTGCTCGATCAGCTTGCCGCGGACTTTATCCAGCATGGTTTCGACCTACGTCATACCCTGCGGCGGATCGGGCTGAGCGAAACCTACGGTCGGAGCGGAGCCACGCTCGAAGGCAACGCGGCGGACGATCGCTTTTACTCGCACGCCTACCCGCGGTCGCTGGAGCCGGAGGTGGCGGCGGACGCGGTCGCTGATGTGACGGGCGTCACGGACAATTATGCCGAAGAACCCCCCGGTACGCGCGCCATTATGCTCTTCGATCCACTCACCCCCGCTCCGTCGCTCGACATCCTGGGACGATGTTCGCGCGTGGCTGCCTGCGAGGGAATGACGGCGGGAGGGGGGCTGCCAGGGAAATTGCACCTACTCAACGGCGAGCTAATCAACCGAAAAATTACAGAC
>CAZFLF010000287.1:0-7758 GCA_964519825.1 uncultured Pirellulaceae bacterium
GCTTGTTCGGCGACTCGCGTTTCTTCACGCAGGTTGACTTCGCCTTCGAGGATTTGCAGTACTTCCAGCACGATCGAGGGGGGCAAACTGCCCCGCGATTTGGAACCCGGTCAGGTGCCTCCCGACGTCGGATCGACCAGGTCTTCAGCCCAGCGATCCAGCGTGTCGGACCAGTACTCGCATTGGGCAATCGACAACCCGTTCTCCTTGGGCAAATCGTCACTCAAGTGCCTGAGACCGCCGATAACATCCTCTTTGCGCATGTCGTCGAGCACCGTCTTGAACTGCATGAACCGCCGCCGCTCAAAGTACGACTGCATGTCGTCCATGATCGTCGAGACGTCGTTACTGCCCTTGGCTTCCTGGGTTGCCAGCTCAATGAGCACTTTGGATTGTGAATACTTTACTTGTGAAGCAGGAAACCCGAATGCATCGCTCAATTGATCACCCAGTCGTCCCGCAATCTTGTACTGCAATCGCGACGCCGCCTTCAGCCGCTTGACCAGCGTGCTCCCTTCGAGATTTGCCAGCACGCGATTCAGTTCGTCCGAGATCTTCTCGAACTCCGCGAGCAGGTCTTGCTGCTTGATGACCGCTTCCTCAACTTTCTGACCAGCCGGACACGAATCGCTTCCTTTGGCGCCGCCGAGAAGCGTTGTCGACGGCAGACCCAAGCTGGGTGATCCCTTGCTGTCATTCGCTGCCGAGTCTGACGGATTATTCTTGGGTGAGCCCTGCGAGGATTCGACATCGACGATCGCCGGTACATTGGATGGCTTCTTCCGGTCGTCCGCCGAGCCTTCGTTTGGCGAGTCCGGCGCGGAGGCTCGCACCTGTCCGGCTAGCTGGGATTTGTTGCTCGGAGAATTCGCGGCAAGTTTTCCTGAGGGGGCCTGAGATGCTTGTTTCAACAGGTCGGCGACTGACGGCATGCGGTTGCCGGAGATGTCCTTCAAAATCTGCAACATCTCAGCCCATTTCTCCAGATGTCCAACGCCGAACTCTGGATTGCGAGTGGCCTGCCGCACCAAGTCCTCGCCGTTTACAACCAGACTTGATAGACGTCGCCCATTCGTCCGCTCGGCAGCCGCTTGATTCTCGATGCGGCGGCGCGTGTCGGGCTGATCGAGTTCGTTCGGGGACAGTTCCCGAAGTTGCTTGTTGGATTCGTACAGATGCATCTCTTGATCGCGTACTTCGAGTGACTGCCGATGCCATCTACTCAGCATCTCGGTCAGCCAGATCGCGTGTTGGTCGGCGTTAAGCACGTAAAATACGTAGGTCGGCGAATAGACTCGCTCGCGGCCGGGGAAGTAATCCTCCACGAAGAGCCGCACCTGAATCGGCTGAGGTTCAATACTCAGTGACAGGGCCGAAAACGTGCCCACCAGTTCCAGCACGTCCTTCTCTTTATCCCCTGCCGCCAGGATGCGATCCCCCTTGGCGGGGTTCTTCACGGTTACGGTGTCGAGTCCCTGCCAGTTGATTCCGACCTGTTTGACTCCAAAATCATCCTGAGCTTTTACCTTGAAGCTGAGGACCTCCGAATCTAGCACGACCCTTTGTCGCGGAATATCTTCGCAGGCGAGCGACGGCGCTTCGTCCTCGCGGCCGGTGATCGACAGCGTGAACGGCTCTTTCCCGGCGAGGCCGAATCGATCCTGCCACTGAAATTCCAGCTTGCGAGAGTCCTCCAATGTCGCCACCGGACTGGAGATCTTCGCGCCGCTTGGCGTTTGCGGATGACCATCGACCTGAGCGGCAGACAACTCACGACTCGCCGTGGCGACAAACGCCGCACGGCTTCCCTTTACCAGCGAGACCGATCCGCCTCGGACATCCTTCTCAAGCGGCTGCTTGTGGCCGAGATAATCGGGCAGACCGACATTCGCCATCACCGAGATCAACTCCGGCCGCAGCGTCGGGTCGATGAGGACCTTCTTTGACAGATCGCCGATCCGGACGTTGAGCCACCCGGGATCAATCTGCGCCGGCAATTCGAATTTGTAACAACCATCATGCAGCCTGGCCGCTTCCGGACGCTGGCCACCAAGTTGGACTTCGCCTCGTTCCGGCCGCCAAGCGGTATTCTCCGTGAGCTTGACCGTGATCGTGAATGGCTCACCGTGCGCGACCACTAGCCGATCGGGGAGCGGTTCGACGGCGGCAAATGTGTAGCGCGGCGTGTCCTTCCATGGCGCTGCGAACCGTGCCCAAGCGTTTATCGCCGCGGCCGGGCAGAGTCCCAGCAGCGCGACTGCGACAGTCATCGCCAATCCGGCAAGCACCGCTCGGCGCCGATGTTTCGGGTTTGGCACTGAATCGCTGAAGTCACGCTGCTGCGCAACCTCGACAACTTGTTTGATGGCGGCGTCGCAGAGAGCCAACGAACGCGCCTGTTCGCTTTCGCTGTGAACCAGTTCGATGATGCCCAGCAACTGGTCGCCGACGCTCGGATGCTTACGACTCAACAGGCGAGCCAGCTGATCCAGTTGGCGATGCCGCCAAATCCAACGATACAACGCGAGCGGCACCAAAGCACAGCCGAGCAATGCGGCGACGAAGATTGCGAGTCGCAACCCAACAGGAGTGTCGAAAACGCGGTCGAGCGCGAACGTAGTAAGGAAGGCCACCAAGATGCCGAAGATCGCCCCGCAGACGGCCTCAATCAGCTTGATGGTCCACACCTGCCGACGAAACGCGTGAAGTTGCACTTGCAAAGAATCCGGCAACTTCAAAGGTCCATGTGTTCGACCGAGGCTCATGGTCACATCCTTATTGTGCTGGCGATCTTCACGACCAAGTCTGCCGCGATGCGCCTGTATCATATAAGTCCAATGACCTTCCGTGCTACCCAAAAGAACCCGAGGAAAAAGATTAGTCCGGCGGCGAAGGCCGGATGACTCCACAACTGCACGCGTCTCACGGACAGCGGCGGCTCTGGCAGGTTGGCCAGGGACCGCACGATCTCAGTGATCTTATTCGGCTCGATGATCTTGCCACGCGTCACGCGAGCGATCTCTTCAAGCACTTCAGGCCGAGCCGGCCGGCCCACTCGTTCCGCTGCGACTCCTTGCACGAAGAACGACGTCTCCAGCGTTGCGCTCGTTTGCTTACAAAGGAGCACGACTTCGTGTTTGCCGGGCTCTTCGGCGGTAAAGCGGCTGTTAAAGAGGCCCCACTCGTCACTGGCCGACGTGAATCGCACGGTTTCGGCTTTGCCGGACGGAGCCACAATGCGTGCCGTGACGTCGCCGTTTGCAAGCGGCTCACCGCTTCGATCCATCACGTTGGCATGCAGCGCCAGAGTCTGTCTCATCTGCGGCTGATCGGGAGAGTAATACAGTCGCATGGTTTCCCCCTTGGCCATGTTGCGTTGGTAAGCCATCCAGCGGACAACCTGCCCCCAAAAGCGATAGTGATATTTGTCCTCGACCCCTTTGCGCCACCGCCAAGCACCCTCGGTCCCCATGAACAGCACTTTGCCGGCTCCGAACGTTCGCGTGACCAGTAGCGGCAGCCGACCGTGCTCGTTGTTGACGTCTTTGTGAACGGCAAGCACTTCGCTACCGGCTTTGGCGCGAAGCACCGGCGCGTACCATTGGAAGCCGGGCAAGTCCTCCCAGATTTCCATATTGTCGTCTTGGGTGTCCGCCAATTTGGTAAGGAGACTACGGCGGCCCATTTCCGTCAGCTCAAAATGCGCCGGCGTACGCGAGCCCCAACCGCCGGGCTGTCCTTCGTCGAGCAGCACCGGGAAGAGGTCACCCAATTCCGTGTCGAGGATCGAGAACTGTCTCCCTTGCCAGCCCGGCATGAAGACCAAACCACTCGCCTGATGCTCGACCAAACCTTTGAGCAACCGGCATTGCTCAGTCGTGAGTTGTCCGTCATCGAGGCCGACATCCCCCAGGAATACGACGTCGAACTTCGACAGCTCGTCCAGTCCGGACGGGAATTGCTTGATGTAGGCCTTATTCCCACCCCCGACTTTGCTCAGCCCCGGATGGAACAACAGACACGAAACATCGACGCCCGGATCGCGAGACAGCGCGTTGCGGAGATAGCGATATTCCCATCTCGGGTACGACTCGACGACCAGCACCTTCAGTTTCTCTTCGCGGATCGAGATCGGCGCGGTCAGACGGTTGTTGTCGAGCAGCGTCTCGTCACTCTGCTTTGGGACGTCGAGAGTCACGGTAAAATCACCCGTCGTCTTCGGCTTCCACACGACCGAATCGCTTGTTCGGCCCATCGCCGCGATTCGGACCTCCTTCGTGATCTCGTCGCCGTCTGAGGTCTTCAGCACGAGGGTCGTCTGATACTCGCGAGGTAGCGAGCTGTCGATCGTAAATGGAATCCGCACCGACTTCCCCGCGATACCGAACGTTGGCGCGTCAAGGCTCAGCAGCTCGATGTCCGGAAGTCGCGTGGGACTTCCGATTGGTACCGCGAAGACGGGTACGCCTTTGAGTCGAAGCCGTACAGCCGCCTGGACTGGCGGTTGCCCTTCGTTCCAATCGCCGTCCGAGATCAACACAACGCCGAGCAGGCTTTTGAACTTCTCTGGCGCCTGTGCAAGCGGGTCGTGCAGGTCGGTGCCGCGCCCCGCCTGCGGTGAAGCGAACGGTTGGATGACGACGTTCATGCGATCGTTTAACGGACTCCATGCGGACGCGTTGGTCAGTGCCGCAATGGCCTCGCCGCGCGAAATGGACGTCGCACCGGTTGAGTTCGCCGGCACTACGTCCTTCGTCTGCATGCTGGTGGAGGCATCCCACAACACGGCGATCGACGGCTTTTCCTCGGGAAGGAACTCCTCGATCCATTCGGGCTGATTGAACATAACGGCCGCGAGTCCGACGACCACCAGCCGCAGCAATTCGAGTAGACCAATTGAGCGCCGAAACCCGCTGCGTCGCCAAGCCACAAAGCAAAGACAGGCCGCGACAAGAACGACAAGAATCGACAGGCCGATCGATCCCGTTGTCCACAGAAACGTGAGCGAGCGGGTCGCGTTCACGCAGCGGCTCCTGTTGCGGGGTTGTGTCGCGGCAGGCACAACGCGGCTTCGGCGATTAAGGCGACCATCATTGCCAGCAGGAACGCGCGCCAGATTTCTTGGATCAGCGCTGCAAGGTTGCCGGCCTGGTCATCGACCCGCGCGAAGTCGAGACCATTGAACAGCTCCGCGACGCGTTGATCCGGAAGCACCGGAGCCTGGTCCTCGACGGTCGCGCGGTTCACGGCGAGCAGTTTCTCTCCGGTGCTGTACACACCTCCGTGAAACGCGAAATCTGTCGAAACCGCTTCCGTGGGTCCCGCGACTTGCTGCCACACCGTCGGTTGTTCGCCCGACGCATCTCCCGCGACGAGCTGTCGCGTGTTGCCCAGCACTGCCGCTCCAGCCGCGAGGGCACGCTGCACGAGCACGTATAAGACCACACCGTTGCTCGCGAATGAGGAATCTTCCACGGCAGGTGTCGTCGCGCAGAAGTAGACGCCGCCGCGGTTCGTGGTCAAGCGCACAAGCAGCGGAGCTCCACCCTTTAGCACGGCAAGCGGAGTGTACTCGCCGGCCAAACCGCAGAATTTGTGAATCTCTAACTGCCCGACGGGCAACGCCGCTCCGCTTTGCGTATGTGCGAGCAAGTCTTGATCGCCGCGCCAGGTTTCGATCGCGCCGCCGTCCGCCGCCTCGGTCCAAGACTCCCACGTTACCCCAGCAAACGCACGGTTGCCTGTCGCCCGCGGCGGGAAGAAGATGACCTGGCCGCCACGGTCGACGAACGCTTGGACCGCTTTGGCCGCATCGTCGCTCGGCAACGGAGCGTGCCAGAGCAACAGCGACACCTTCTCCCATTCGACAGTCGGCAGTTGTTCGATCGCGAGGACTTCGGCTGTGCATTTCAACGCCGAGTCCGCCGAGATTGACGAGGCCAATTGCAGCGGTCGCGCGACCTGGACGTCGTCAGCCACAATAACCGTCTGCCGCAACTCCGGTTGATCGAAGACAAAGTAAAAGTCATTATCCGCCGAATTCGCATCTGCCGGGATCGAGACCTTTCCCCAACCTCGCTCGCGGAGACGTTCGAGCGGAATGCGATGGTCCTTCAATTCAAATTGCGGTCCCGTCATTTCGATGGTTATTTCTGAGCGCGCGCCTTCGATATCGAATTGAATCGGGATGGACAATTTATCGGACCGATCGGTCGGATCCGACGGATCGGTCGGATGTACTTTCGAAAGACGTAGTGAAACCAACAATTCCGTACTGTCGCTCGTTTGCTGACGGCGGACATCGGTGACTCGAACGGCGACGTTGCTGGAGGCCACTTGCGGATAGGCCAGCAAATGGAACCGAATTCCTTGCGAGAATTCGAGGAACGAATCTCGCAAGGTCTGCCAGCGGCCACTCTCGGCGTTCCAGTCGTTCTGTCGAATGTCGGAACAAATCCAGATCTCGGTATGCCCTGGCTTATTTGCCCGGATGTAATCGCGCGCCGCTTGCAGCATCGCGGGTAGATCGGCTGACGCGCTCGTTGGCTCCGCAGCCGGCAGACTCAGCAGCGTGTCCGGAGATTCCAAGTCGCGCGGCGCGTTCGCGGTACTCTCAATCAGCACCCAGCGGTCCGAGCCGAGCATGTTCAGAGTCCGCGCTAACTGGCGCCGGCCGGTTTCTAACTTCGAGCCAACGGTACCTTGTCCCTGTTGCCGCATACTTGGAGAGCGGTCGAGCAGAATGATCGTTGTGTCCGCGCGGCCGCCAGCAGTCAGCCCCAACCAGCCACTCGCCAGCGGGCGGCTGATCGCGAAAACCAACCCGGCGATTGCCAGCATGCGGAACAGCATGATCAGCCACTGTCGCAGCTTCGCATATCCGCGCGACATGCGATTCGCGGCGAGTATGAACATCATCGCGGCCCAACGAATGGTCTGAAAGCGACGCTGGTTGATCAGGTGAATCAGAACTGGCAGAGCGACGAGCGGCAGCGCCACCAGAAGCAAAGGTTGTAAGAAACTCATTGGACTCCCAACTGCAAGTGACCCCGTCCAAATGACCAGATTGAAATGGTCATTTCCCCTTCGCTCGTGTTCTTCCGACCAGGAATCGCATGAGCACTTGCTCGTAGTCCTCGTCGATCCTGACGCGGTGATAATCAATAGCCGACTCCAGCACGACCTGCTTGAGACCTTCGAGATACTGCTGCAGAGCCTTTTGATAACGGTCGGCGATGTCGTTCGGTTCGGCGAACACGGCCGGGCCCCCCTCCATGTCGAGGAATCGCATCGGACGCCGGAAGCTGAAGTCCAGTTCCAGCGGATCGAGCAACTGGAACAATGCGACGTCGTGCTTACGAAATTTCAAATGCTGAAAGCAACCGCGCAGCAACTCCGGCTCCACGAAGAAGTCGGAGATGATCACGATCAAGGCTCGCTGCCGAATCGTCTCCGCCAGCTCATGCAGCACGGTGACGAGCCGTGTTTCCCCGTGCGCCTGCGTCTGTTCCAGGATATCACAGACGGTCATCAGGTGAGCCGCATTCCGCTTCGGTGGGATGCTGCGTACGAGCCCTTTCGCGACACACGACAAGCCCACGGCGTCTCCTTGCTGCACCGCCAGGTAACCCAGCGAGCCCGCAATCTTCCGCGCGTACTCCAGCTTCGTAGTGCCGCTCGAACCAAAGTCCATCGAGCCGCTGGTATCGACGACCAAACAACATCGCAGATTCGTGTCGGCCTCAAACTCCTTGACGT
>CAZFLF010000288.1:0-7736 GCA_964519825.1 uncultured Pirellulaceae bacterium
AAAACGGCCTCATCGAGATGCTCGGCCAGCGGCAACGCCACAGGTTCCACTTGCCATTTAACATCCTTCGCGGTGACGGCAGATTTCCGCGTTGACTCCCAGGCGCGTCGCATTCCGTCGGCCAGCCTTTGCGCTAAAACGAGTCGGTTTTCTTTCGCACCATCGTTGTACTTCCCTGCCCCGATATTGCCCCCTGCGCCGTTGAAGTGGATGTGCAACCCTTCGGGGACTGCTTGGCCACGAATGAACCGAGCAATGCCGGGAAAATCGGGACTGGGAATGCCGGTCCGGTAATAGCTTTGTGGATGGCAGGCGTAGTAAGTCAACGCGGCAATCGGCTGATCACCATTCCAGAAGCTGAGCAGGGAAACTTGGGGATCAATGACGCCCTCCGGCTCTGCCTGCAGCGCGGCATCTTTGGTTGCCGTCCAGCGAGTGGCCCGCACTTTGCCGTCTGGTCCCAAGATGCGCCGATTCGAGGCGACACCTTGCACCTCGGCGTCACCCCATCCGGCGTGTGTCACAGCCTGTGGATTGGCCACAGCAGTCCGCACCGTTTCGTCGAGCCGCTTCAATACCTCGCGAGCAAAGGATCCTGCAAATTCCCCGAAATCGATAGCTCCTGCCTCATTCAACAACCTCTCCGCGAGGAAATCGCATCCCGGAGCATCGTGTTGATGGAGCGTGTGGACCGCGACACGTTGTCGCGATGTTCCAGCCGCGGTGGCCAAAGTGTCGCGAAAGGCATCGTGTCCTTCGTTCGCGATGCCGATCCAGTCCACGGCGCACAACACAATCGGCTCGCCCGCGCCTAGCAATACCACACCACGACAACGCAACGGTAACTCAGCCGTCCGCACAACCCGATCATAGGCCATCATTGAACCCATCGGCGGCGACGCGTCAACGTCGAAAGTGGCAATCTTCAGAGTCGCTTTGTCGTCGCCGGCATGGCCGAAATTGCTTATGAGCGAAAGGAAAACGAACAACAGGACTTTAACTCGATGGCACATGATTCAGGATCCTGAAATGCGTCAGATAGTGAGCGAGTTCATTATTGGGAACTCAAACCATAAACGTTCCGGCATCAGGAATCAGCCCCCAACCCGCGTCCGCAGTCATTGCGCAGTTCCGTGCGGCGTGGTAATCGGAGTGTCCTGAAACTGCCGGAACCGTAGCGGGGTAGTAGGCTCCAGGAAGTTCAACCGCCGGCACGAGAGAATTACCAATGAAACCGTGGGTCGGATTTTTGATCGTAGCTTGTCTCTTTTCTCCGACTTGGGCTTTCGCAAAGCCAACTGCGGATGACTTCCTAACCACGGGGAGGTTGCGAGAGGGCGCGACCGAGTTGAAGGCGTACTTGGCCGAGCATCCCGACGACGATCAGGCGAAGTACTCACTGGGCCTTGTGCAATTCGTCACGGCGATTGAGCATCTCGGGCAAAGCCTGTACCGCTATGGGTTGCGCAACAATGAAGGCGCAGGCCTGGCGATGAATATTCCCATCCTGCGGTTTCCAGTGCCGCAGAATCAGTTTCCTGAAAAGCTGTCGTACGAGGCTTGGCGACAAGTATTCGCAACAATGATCGAGGACTTGGCGACCGCCGAGCGAACGCTGGCTCAAGTCGACGACCCGCAAGTGAAATCGCTTGTACATGTCGGTCAAATGCAGCTGAGATTCAATGACACTCGGACTGGCCAAATCACGATATCGGAAGTTCTTCGTCGTTTGCGGTTGGTTAGCCCTGCATTGAACGACGACTTTATCGTGGTGTTTGATCGAGCCGACGTCAGTTGGCTGCGCGGATATTGCCATTTGCTCATGGCGCTCGGAGAGATGTATCTGGCTCACGATTCTCGCGAGTGTTTCGCCGCGACCGCGCACCTGTTCTTTCGCCGACCGGAGACGCCCTACCCATTTCTGCAAGCCGGCCGCAAAGTGTTCAGCTTCTCGAACTGGGACATCGCGGACGTGATCGCGTTCATTCATTTGATCCACTTTCCCGTTGAGGAGCCGAAACGCATGGCCGCCGCCCACGAACACTTGCAATCGGTGCTGGGAATGAGCCGCGAAATGTGGAAGTTCGCTCAGAGCGAAGAGGACGACGAGCACGAGTGGATTCCCAACGCGCGGCAGCACGGCGCGCTCAATATCCCGGTAACGCAGCAGATGATTGACGCGTGGTTGGCGTTTGTCGACGAAGCCGAGGCGCTGCTGGACGGAAAGCGGCTCGTACCGTTTTGGCGCGGTGAAGATCGAAGGGGAATCAATTTGCGGCGGGTATTCCTGGAACCGCAAGCGTTTGATTTGGTGCTGTGGGTGCAAGGAACTGGAGCAGCGCCCTATCTGGAAGATGGAGAACTCACGCGCACCAGTATCTGGAACACCATGAACCAGGTCTTTCAAGGGCGGCTGTTCGGGTTCGCGGCGTGGTTTAACTGAGCGGCTCGCACCGGGTTCCTTTGGCTCAAGGCTGCGCGTTCGGCCCCCTCACCCGGCCCAATCAATGAGCGTTCCGCGCTGCTTCCAACGGCCGCGCCCCGCAAGTACAATCCGGGCCACTTTTTCAGGCCCGTCACTGCACGTCCCGCGAGAGCACAAGCCCATGACTTCTGGCACACGATTCAAGTTATTCATGATGATGTTCTTGGAGTTCTTTATTTGGGGCGCATGGCTGCCGCTCATCTTTGGGTATTTGCCGAGTTTGGGATTTAGTGACGGCCAGCAGTCGCTGATTCTGAACACTTTTCCGGCGGCCGCGATCCTGGCAATGTTCTTCAGCAATCAGTTTGCCGATCGCAATTTCGCCGCGGAAAAGTTTCTGGCGGTCAGCCACTTAATTGGCGGTGCGGCGATCTTGGCGCTGAAGTGGGTGACGCCCGAATTCTTTCCTGACAAGAATCTGATGTTCTACGTCTTCTTTGGGTTGATGTTGGTGCATTGCATTTTTTATGTCCCAACCATTTCGATTACCAACTCGATTGCGTTCGCCAGCATGAAGGATGCCCAAGAGGAATTCGGTTTGGTGCGTATGGGAGGGACCATTGGCTGGATCGCTGCGCAATGGCCGCCGGTATTTATTCTCGTGAGTTGGTCCAACGTGCCACCATTCGATCAGGTTGGCATCCAGGGGTGGCTGGACGCCGTGTTAGGGAATGGCTTGCAAGGGCAGCAATTGCAGGACGCCACATCTTGGACGTTTGTCGTCGCCGGAGCCGCCTCAATACTGTTGGCCGTATTCAGCTTGACACTACCCCACACTCCTCCCAGGCCAGCGGTCGGTGAAGGCGACGATCAAGCGTGGCTGAAGGCAGTGAAGTTGTTGGCCCATCCGTTCGTCTTGGTGCTTTGGATTGTGACCTGTATGGATTCGTTCGTGCACAATTGCTACTTCATCTGGACGGGACGGTTCCTGCCCACGGTCGGAGTGCCGGGCAACTGGGTTACACCCGTGATGAGCATCGGCCAGATCGCCGAGATTCTGACGATGGCGGTGTTGGGGTTGTTCCTCAAGCGACTGGGCTGGCGGACCACGATGATCATCGGCATTCTCGGACATGCCGCGCGATTCGCAGTCTTCGCGTTCTTCGGCATGCCCGAATACAAATGGCTGATCGTGGGCGTGAACGTGTTGCACGGTATCTGCTATGCGTTTTTCTTTGCCACAGTCTACATCTTCGTCGATGAGCATTTCCCAAAGGACGTGCGCTCGAGCGCACAGGGATTGTTCAATCTCATGATTCTGGGGATTGGTGCACTGTTGGCGAATTTCATCTGTCCACCGTTGTATAGCCGATACACGACTGATGGAGTCGTGAATTTCCACGGCTTATACCTCATCCCCTGCGGCGTCGCGGTTCTGGCGGCCGTACTTCTGCTCCTGTTCTTTCATCCCCCGAAGAAAAAGCCCCCGGAGGGAGTATCCGAAAAGGCTCCAGAGGGAATACCCAACGTTGCTTAGCGCGCTCAGTTCACCGGCATTGAGTCACGGTTTTTGGCAACTTCGAGCTGGCGCCTCGCCCATCGTCATAGTCAACGGCGACGGAAGCTGACCAAGTCATCGAGCCAGCATTCAATCAGCGTGGCTTGATTCGCATTGGCTTCAATTTGTGCATGCGCGTCGAGACAGCGTTCCAAACAGATCGCGGTAGAATCGGTATCAAGAAACGAATCGACCGATGCGGCAAGGGACTGCTCCAGCGCGGGATCAGCCGGCTCGGCACGTCCTTCCAGACGCGACATTAAGTGGCGATAGAAATCAGCTCCCCAGCGAGCGACTTGCTTCATCCGCAGTCGACGTGGCGGTGCTTCTTTACCCGCGGCATCAACGAACGATGAAAGGTCCTTGCCGAAAGCAAACACATTGCCGGTTGGCGAGGATAAGAATTCCAGCCACCGCGCGCGAAACTCGCGGACCGGCGGATCGGAAAACTCAACTGCCTGTTGCAGGCTACCGTCGCTGAGGTTAGCCAATTCGTCTGCCTCCGCGTCGTTTTCAACGAGTCCTTCTCGAAGGAGCAGTTGCTTGACGATTTCGCGGGAGAGCGCCTCGAATCGGATGACCTGGGAACGGGAACGGATGGTAGGAAGCTGCCGCTGCTCACTGGTCCCAATCAGAACGATTACCGACTTCGGCGGCGGCTCCTCCAGCGTTTTGAGCAAGCAATTCGCCCCTTCCTGATTCAAATAATCCGCGTCATCGATAATGGCAATCTTGCGACCGCCGCAGAATGGTTTGAGAGCGATATCGTGACACAGCCCCTCGCGCATGCGATGCTCGTCGTCGCCGATCAGCAGCTCGAGTGGAATGAAACTCTTATCCGCCGGCCTAGCCACCAACGCCAGATCGGGATGAGTCTTGGCGGCGACTTGTTGGCAGGCCGGGCAGCGGCCGCACGGTTCGAGATCGGCTTCGGAATGCGTCTCGCACAATAACGATTGAGCCAACTTGAGCGCGAAGGTTCGTTTGCCAATACCGGCCGGACCCACGAACAGGAACGTGCTCGCCAACCGCCCCCTGCGGACGGCGCGACGAAACCTTTCAACGATCGATTCATGTCCCAGGATTTCGTTCCACGACATGGCGCTAGCTCAAGTGAGAGATAATTGCGATTGGGCGATGGTTCGGATCTGCTGTTGAACCGTTTCGGGAGGGAGACTGGCATCGACGACGACGACCCGCTCGGGCTGCCGCGCGGCTTCGGTCAGAAAACCACGTCGGACACGGGAGAGAAATTCCGTCCCCTGGGACTCCATCCGATCCCGGTGATTCCGTTGTCGATCTAGACGCGCGCAGGCCAGTTCCACGTCCAGATCCAGCACCACCGTGAGATCGGGCAACAGACCGCCGGTGGCAATCCGACCGACCTCCCAGGTCTCCTGCTCGGAGAGTCCGCCGGCGTGCGCTTGATAGACGACGTTGGCCAACAAGAACCGGTCAGATACTACGGTCGCGCCCCGACTGAGTGCTGGACGAATGACCTCGTCAACCAACTGCGCCCGCGCCGCCATATAGAGCAGCATTTCACACCGACGATGGATCGCAAGATCGTGCCGGTCGAGAAGGATTGCACGAATCGCCTCACCGAGTTTCGTGCTGCCTGGGTCGCGACACGTTACGACGTCGCGACCCTGACTCCGTAACCAGTCGCAAAACAGAGCGAGCTGCGTCGACTTTCCGGCTCCATCAATTCCATCGAGACTGAAAAAAATACCGGTTTGCATGGAGGGTCATTGAATCGAGCTACTTCTTCCCACGCGACAGCAAGTTGTCCAATGCCGATTCGGTTTCCTTCTTCGGCTCGGCGGCCGAGGTTTGCCCGGCATTGCCGTTCCCCTCTCCAGCGGTTTGCAAGAGTGGGAAGGAAGACACCAGTGCACGCTCTTTCTCCGAAACAAGCGACGCCAATGCCTCCGGACGGTATCGTACTTCCGAATCCTGATAATCGCGGAATCCAGTCCCGGCGGGGATCAGGTGTCCGAGAATCACGTTTTCCTTGAGTCCAACCAGGTTGTCGGTCTTCCCAGCCAGAGCGGCTTCGGTCAACACTTTGGTGGTTTCCTGGAAGCTGGCTGCGGAGATGAAGCTCGCGCTTTGCACCGACGCTTTGGTAATACCGAGCAATTGGGTGCTGGCGGTCGACGGTTTGGGCCGAGAGCTTTTCGCGGAGGTGCCGCCAAGTGCCTGAATTTGGGCGTTCTCCTGCTCAAACGTCTCCTTGGGAACAATCGCGCCTAATTCAAAACTGCTGTCACCTTTGTCAGCAACCTTAACGCACTTGGTCAACTCCTGATTGACCTTGCGGAATTCAAACCGATCCATGTCCGCACCCGGCAACAAATTCGTGTCGCCTGGGTTTTCGATCTTCACCTTTCGCAACATCCGCGCGACGATGATCTCAATGTGTTTGTCGTTAATATCGACGCGCTGGCTACGGTAAACGCTTTGGATTTCGTGGAGGAGGTACTGCTGAACCGCCTCTTCGCCGGAGATGCGCAAGATATCGTGTGGAACGAGTGGACCGTCAACCAGCGCTTGTCCGGCCTTAACGAAATCTCCAGAGTGTACGAGGAACCGTTTGCCGTGGGGCACGAGGTGTTCGCGTTCAATTCCACTCTCACTCTTGACGATGATCGTGCGTTTGCCGCGGCGCTTCTCACCCAAAATTTCCACCATTCCGTCGACTTCGGCGATTACCGCCGGCTCTTTTGGCTTGCGGGCCTCGAAGATCTCCGTCACCCGGGGCAAACCACCGGTGATATCCGAAATGCCGGATGCCTCGCGAGGCATTTCCGCAACGACCATCCCTGCGGCAATCTGCTGGCCTTCGTCAGCGATGATGTGCGCGCGTTCCGGCAAGTAGTAGACGTCCAAAGGCTTCCCATCGGCGTCTTCCAGCACGACCTGTGGGTGCAGTTCGCCCTTGTGGTCGATAATCAAACGGCGAATATGACCGCTGGCTTCCTTTTCCATACGCATTGTTTCGCCGTCGACCACGTCTTCATAGCGGACCTTTCCGGACACTTCCGCAAGAATCGGGATCGTGTGGGGATTCCATTGGCAAAGCATTTGGCCCGCCCTGACTTCCTGATTCTCTTCGACCAGCAGCGCGGCGCCCGTGGGGACATCGTACTTTTCCAACTCGCGTCCCTTGGCATCCAAAATCGCAATCTCACCGTTGCGGGTCAGCACGATCTGCTTGCCTTCGTCGTTTTTCACGACGCGCATGCGCGTGAACTTGACGATGCCCCCTTTCTTGGCCTTCGTGTCGCTCTCTTCGACGCTCTTGTGAGCCACACCACCGATGTGGAACGTACGCATCGTCAACTGCGTACCCGGCTCGCCGATGCTCTGGGCGGCGATGATGCCGACCGCCATGCCTTCTTCGACCATATTGCCCGTGGACATGTCCATTCCATAACACGAACGGCACACACCCAAATCGGCGTCACAGGTCATGGGGCTGCGAACTTGAATGCGTTCCAGTCCGAGTTCCTCGATGCGTCGCCCGATCTCCGGCGTGATCAATTCGCTTTCGCGGACAATGATATCGTCGGTTACGGGATTGACGATGATCTGCCGGCTAACGCGACCGTTGATCGCTTCCGACAGTTTGACTTCCACTTTTTCGCCGCGATAAATGACCCCCTTGGTTACACCCTGGGTCGTGCCGCAATCGTGCAACGTGACCACCACGTTTTGCGCGACGTCGGCCAGCTTACGGGTTAAGTAACC
>CAZFLF010000289.1:0-7724 GCA_964519825.1 uncultured Pirellulaceae bacterium
GCGGTCGTCGGCAGTGATCTGCTGAGCGGCGTAGTGGGCTTTGCGCAGACACAATTCGGCCGTTTCTCGCAATCCCTGTGGCCCCAACGTGGCGAGATAAATGGCAGCGCGCAGGGCGAACAGCCCTTGGTTCGTGCAAATATTACTGGTGGCCTTTTCGCGGCGGATGTGCTGCTCGCGAGTCTGCAGGGTCAGCACCCAACAGCGTTTGCCGCGCCGGTCCACCGTCTGTCCAGCAATGCGGCCCGGCATGCGACGTACGAATTGCTCGCGGCAAGCCATGATTCCTAAGTAGGGACCACCGTATTGCATGGGTGTTCCGAGGGACTGGCCTTCTGCGATCACAACGTCGGCACCGAGATCGCCAGGGCGCTTCAGCAGTCCCAAACTGATCGGATCGATCGCCGCCACCAACAACGCGCCCCGTTCGTGTGCGACATTGGCGGCGGCCGCCACGTCCTCCACGCAGCCGAAGAAGTTGGGACTTTGCACCAAGACACACGCGGTGTCGTCGTCGACCGCGGCCGCCAGTTCGGCAGCATCGACCACTCCCCCGCCTGCGCCGACTGTGACCAACCGCGCGTCGATCTGCTCGAAATAAGTCGCGATGACCTGCCGGTATTCCGGGTGAACGCTGGCGGCCACGACCGCTTTGCGCGGCCGCTTCGTGGCACTCATTGCCAACAGCACCGCTTCAGCCGCCGCACTGCCGCCGTCATAGAGGCTGGCATTGGAGACGTCCATGCCGGTCAGTTCGCAGATCATCGTCTGATACTCGAACATTGCCTGGAGGTTTCCCTGGCTCACTTCTGGCTGATAGGGGGTATAGGAAGTGTAAAACTCGCCTCGCGACGCCAACGCATCGACGACTGCGGGAATGAAATGGTCATAGCTCCCACCCCCGAGGAAACAGACCTTCGGCCCGCCGGCACTATTGCGCGCCGCAAGGAATTGCAAATGCTGAGTTAGTTCGAGTTCACACATCGCCGGCGGCAACTGCAACGGCCGATTCAGACGCATCGCTGGCGGGATCGGCGCGAATAGTTCTTCGATCGACCCCGCACCGATTGCGGCAAGCATCGCTCGAACATCTTCCGGAGTGTTAAACGTATAAGGCATGGCAACAGAAATGGATTAAGGAACAGTAAGGAAATGACTCGGGGCGAATGGGCTACGGGAACACTGGTCGTGGAAGCACCGTGGGAATTGTCTCGTCAAATCACGATTCGGCCGCACATTGTTTTTGATAGGACGAGTAGTCTTGCAGCTTTGACAGCGCGGCGTCATCGGCGAGTCGGACCTTGATGATCCAGCCGGCGTTGTACGGGTCGGTACTCAGGGTTTCGAGTTTATCTGGGAGAGCTGTGTTGACTTCGACAACTTCGCCGGCCACGGGACTATATAACGGACTGACAGCCTTCACCGATTCGACAACACCAAATTCCTCGCCAGCCGCCACCGTTCGCCCGACTTCGGGCAACTCCATGTATACCAAGTCGGTCAACTGCTCGACGGCAAAGGCCGAGATTCCGATCGTGGCAACCTTCCGTCCCCCAGCACTCGCGACATGAGCCCACTCATGCGTCTCTGCGTACAACAAATCCTCGGGCTTCACGGCAGTCATCCTTTTTTCGGTGAATCAGGAACGTTTGTAGAACGGCAGTGGCACCACGCGAGCGGGTTCAAGCTTACCGCGAATGTCGATGGCCAGCTCAGCTCCATGCGAACTTTGATCCGGACGAACATACGCCATTGCAATCGGCTTCTCAAGCGTCGGTGAAAACGTCCCGCTAGTAACTTCACCGATGGTTTCAACTCCGGCGAGCACGGAACAATGTTCGCGCGGCACACGCTTGCCTGCTAATTCCAAACCAACCCGCACCGGTTGCGGCGTATCCTTGATTTTCGCCAGGGCGTCGCGACCGACGAATTCGTGCTGCAACTGCACCGCAAACCCCAACCCCGCTTGAAACGGGTTAATTTGCTCCGACAGCTCGTGGCCGTACAGTGGCATGGCAGCTTCAAGGCGCAATGTGTCGCGCGCGCCAAGACCGGCTGGCTTTACGCCCGACGGCGTACCGAGAGCTAGCAGCTTTTGCCAAACGTCGACCGCTGCCTCGCTCGGCACGATCAATTCACAACCATCTTCGCCCGTGTAACCGGTCCGGCTCACGATGCCGCGAACACCGCAGATTTTGGCTATTGCGCCGGAGTAATAATCGAAGGACGTCAATGGCGATTCGACCAGCGGCTGCGCGATCGTCAGTGCCCGCGGCCCCTGGACGGCGATCATGGCGGTGGCCAGCGTTTCGTCCGAGAACCGTACGTCGGTCGCCGCCGGTAAAAACCGTCCCAGCCAATCGACGATCTTTGGACGATTACTGGCGTTCACGACCAAATAGTGAACTGGTTCACCGGTCGGTTCCGTCAAATGGTACACCAGCACGTCATCCAGAATCCCTCCCGCCTCGTTGGTCACCAGCGAATAGCGAATCTTGCCGGCGCCGACCCCGATGACCTTCCGTGTACAGATGTGATCGAGGAATGCCGCCGCTCCCGGACCGCGGAACGACAAACGCCCCATGTGCGAAATGTCGAACAGACCGGCCGCCCTGCGAGTCGCGTGGTGTTCCTCGACGATCGATGCATATTGCACCGGCATCGACCAGCCACCGAACTCGACCATCCGAGCCTGACGGGCAACGTGCCATGCATGCAATGGAGTGCGTGCGAGTTGATCGGACATGGACGGGCAACCTGATCAAGTTAAGAAAAGAAAACAAAGAACTGGAAGCGTGGGGCATTTTAGCCAAACGCCGACCCGCAACCAGGGGCAACTGTGGGTGAGCGAACTTCTGCCACATCTGGGCACCGTGGCGAACGATTTGCGCATGATTCGTTCGCTGCCACCGAAGCGATTGATCGCGACCGAGCATGCATTACAGCGGCCGTGCTGGAAATCGTCCTACCGGTCCTTTACTCTGTCGTGTCACCAATTCAACTCTTGCTTACCTGGATTCACACCATGTTCCAATCGATTTTCCGATTCATCACACTCGCGCTATTCCTGTCCGCCGCCTTTGCATCCCCGCTGACCCGTGCGGAAGATGCGCCCAAAGGAGAGGTCACGAAATATGTCTTTGAGAAGAGCAAGATTTTTCCGGGCACGCTGCGTGACTATTGGGTCTATGTCCCAAAGCAATACGACCCGTCGAAGCCCGCGTGCGTGTACGTCAATCAAGACGGCGTGCAATACAACGCGCCGGCGGTATTTGACGATCTGATCCACAAACACGAGATGCCAGTGACGATCGGCGTGTTCGTGATGCATGGTCGAGTCAAAGCGACTGCGGATCAGGCTCTCGACCGGTTCAACCGCAGCTTTGAATACGACGGATTGGGTGACAACTACGTCCGGTTCCTGCTAGAGGAACTGCTTCCCGACGTCGAACAGAAAACCGCTACGGACGGTCGACCAATTCGGCTGTCAAAGAACGGTAACGACCGAGGCATTGGCGGCGCGAGTAGCGGCGCGATCTGTGCCTTCACGGCCGCGTGGGAACGCCCAGACGCCTTTCAACGCGTGTTCAGTGCGGTCGGCACGTACGTCGGCTTGCGCGGCGGACATAATTACTCGACTCTGATCCGCAAGTATGAACCGAAGCCGATTCGCATTTTCCTCGAAGACGGCAGCAATGATCTGAACATCTACGGCGGCGACTGGTGGATGGCGAATCAGGGGATGGAGCGCTCGTTGGTTTTCGCCGGTTACGAAGTGACGCACGTCTGGGGTGATGGCGGCCACAACGTCAAGCATGCGACCGAGATCTTCCCGGATGCAATGCGCTGGCTGTGGAAGGATTGGCCAGCGCCGGTGAAGACCGGACTTGGCTCGTCACAACTTCAGGAGATTCTCGTTCCCGGCGAAGATTGGAAACTGGTCGCGGAAGGTTACAAGTTCACCGAGGGACCTGCTGTCAACGCCAAAGGCGAAGTTTTCTTCAACGAAGTCCCGACCAGCAAGACGTTCAAGATCGGCGCCGATGGCAAGCCAACCGAGTTTCTCGCCGATACGAAACGAGGTGACGGCCAAGCATTCGGACCAGACGGTCGCTTGGTTTCCGTCGCGGGGGGCGTGGACCAAATCATCGCCTACGACGCCAACGGCCAGCCGACCAAAATCGCAGAAGGCTTCCGTGGCAACGATCTCGTCGTCCGGCACGATGGCGGCATCTACGTTACGAATCCCGGCTGGAACGGAACCGATCCGAGCAAAGTCTGGTACATCAGTCCGAATGGGGACAAGAAGGTAGTCGACACCGGCCTTAGATTCTCCAATGGCTTGTGCATGTCGCCCGATCAGTCGTTGCTATACGTCGCCGACAGCCGCTCGCACTGGGTCTACAGTTACCAAATTCAGTCCGACGGGTCGCTCGCCCACAAGCAAAAGTACTATCACTTGCACGTGTCCGACACGGCCGACGACAGTGGCGCGGATGGCCTGCGGACCGACCGTGACGGCCGGTTGTACGTCGCCACCCGGCTCGGCATCCAAGTTTGCGACCAAGCAGGCCGCGTGAATTGCATCTTACCGACGCCGAACGGCAAAGTGTCCAACTTGTGCTTCGGCGGCGAAAAGTTCGACACTCTGTACGCCACCTGCGGCGACCGCGTCTACAGCCGCAAAGTCAAAGTCGCCGGCGCTAACGGCCATCAACCGCCCATCAAACCGGTAACCCCACGGTTGTAGGACGGCGGGTGCCGACACGCACCGTCAGATACAAGTCAATGCGGAATGCGGAATGCGGAGTGCGGAGTGCGAAGAAAAGGATTCGCACCAAAACAACTTGCACGGGGATAAGTCGAATAAACTGCCGCCCCTGTGTTTCGAATCATTGGACTTATCCCCTGTTTATGGAATAACGCCAGCTTGGAATGAGCGCATCGCACACTCGCGTTTGTCTAGTGTTTCGCCGGTGTGGTACGATTCAGTCATCAATCCAATCGCCGGCATTCACAGGCTCTGAATATGGCACGCACTTCCAGCGAGAAAAGGCTCAAGGCGCTCGAAGAGCGCGTCGTACAACTCCAAGACGAGGTTCGATCGTCACGAGACCAAGACAAACCAAGTTGGCAACGGGCCATCGAGAAGTACGCCGATGACGCCGACCTGCTCGCCGTTCTTGCTGAGGGAATGAAGCTCCGTGACGCCGAACGAAAGAAGGTTCAGGAAAAAAAGGGCAAGGCTCGGAAGTCATGAATTTGATGGACTCCGACCATTTGTCCGTACTACTGGACACTCGACATTCTCAACATCAACACTTGGTCCGCAGGCTCCGCACGACGAATGAAATCGTGGCATTGCCGATCGCTGTCATTGAAGAGCATCTGCGCGGCTGGTTGGCACAAATTCATCGTGTGCCGGTTGTCCGCAAGCAGATTGTCCCATACCTGCGACTGCAGAAGTTTGTCGAGTTCACACAGGACTGGAGTATCGTGGGGTGGAATGAACTTGCAGCGGATACCTTTGACAGGCTCCGCAAGCAGCGAATCCGTATCGGCACGCAGGATTTGAAAATAGCCTGCATTGCGATCGCGAGTGACGCCACGTTGCTGTCGGCGAACTTGCGCGACTTCGAGCGGATTCCAGAACTAATGGTCGAAGACTGGCTGTACGAATCCTAGATGGCAAACGGTATTTCCGGCTGGTTGGCGAACATACCAACGAAATAGGTCCAATCATCTGCCACGGATTCACGTTGAATGGTTGGAATTATCCCCCGGATTTCGGACTGCTTCCGGCACTCTCGTTTTAAGTTGGAGCTGACGCTATGCGATTGCGATTCTTTGTCGATGCCATTACTGCACGGTGATTCCATCGAATAACACCTGAATCATTTGCCCATCAACCCTTGGTTAGTCAAACGGACGGAATACGACTTGGCCTTTCCATTCCTGAGTTCGTTCGACTCCGAAAGGCTATTGTAGTCGCTTCATCACACCTTCTTTTTTCCCTTGGCGGCTTTGGCCTTTGGCGGCGGGTTGTCCCTGGGAGGTTGCCAGACGGCCGGTTTGGGATTGGCGACGGTGAGCGGCTGGTCGTCGCCGAATTTGGCCTGCTGCTGTTGCAGGCGCGCGAGGAGATCGGCCACTCGCTGAGCTTGCGCAGGTTCGGCGGCCAAGTCATGAATTTCGTCCGGGTCGGCTTGCAGGTCGAACAACTGCGTAACATTCACCTGCGGATAACGGATCAGCTTCCAGCGTTCGTCCCGAATGGCGCGTTGCACGGCCATGTAGCTAAAGAAGAGTTCCGAGCGCGCTACATTCGCCGATCCATCGAGCACCGGCTTGAAGCTGATGCCGTCGATTCCGGACAGCGGTTTCGCGCCGGCCAGATCGCAAACGGTGGGATAAATGTCGAGTAGCTGCACGAGTGCGTCGGAACTCCCCTGTCGAATTCCGGGCCCGGCCAGGAATAGCGGTGAGCTCATCGCGGCTTCGTACAGACTTTGTTTGCCCAAGAGACCATGACTGCCGACCGCGATGCCTTGATCGGCGGAGAACAGGATGATCGTGTCGCCAGTCAGCCGCAATTCGTCCAGCGTCCGCAGTAGCCGGCCGATGTGAAAATCGAGCGCGGTGATCGTCGCGTAGTACTCGTGCAAAGTCTGGCGGATCGCAGCGTCCGTGCGCGGCCACGGTAGCAACCGCTCATCGCGAATCGCCATGTCGCCGTTGTCGAACGGATGCTGCGCAAGATAGTTCTTCGGCAACGGAATCTCGTCGCGGCGGTACTGTTTCAGGTACTTTTGATCTGCCACGCGCGGATCATGCGGATTGGCAAACGCCAGGTACATGAAGAACGGCCGCGCGTCGTTCCGATCGCGGAGGAATGTGATCGCGTCGTCGACGATTTCTTTACCCGGTTCGCCCGATCTGCGTTCCGCCTCGTCGTTGGTCAGGTATTTGTTCACATCGAACTGGGCCTGGATCAGCGTGGCGGTGTTCCCCTTCTTGCCGTGGTGGTAGGTGAAGTAGCCGGCTTCCTTCATCGAGAGTGGAAAGTTCGGAGCCGTGCCGGGAGCCAACATCCCGGGGCGACCATTGGGCGGAGTAAAATCCTTCCAACGAAAATACGCGTTGCCGCTAAGCAGCATGTTGCGGCTGGGTGTACACACGGCCGGTGAATTGCCTCCCAAGCAATAAGCGCTGCGCATCACCAACCCACGCCGGGCCAGCGCGTCGAGGTTCGGCGTCTTTACGGTTGGATTGCCGAGCGCGCCCACGGAGTCGGCACGCATATCGTCCGCGAAGAGAAAGAGAACGTTCGGACGGCGCACGACGGCATCCTCAGCGTGAGATCGGCCGCCGGCAAAGTACAACAACCCGAGCAGAATCGGCAACCAACTACGAATCGTGGTGAAATAGGATTGATTCATGGATTCATGCGCGGCCGTAGTTGAGTTGGAAGCGTGCTACCGGTAGTCCTCGCGGATCGGATGAAACACGTCGAGCGCCTTGACGGGCCCGTCGCCGGCGATGGCACTGTGCACGACACCGCCGGGGATGCGCCACATTTGGCCGGGCCGGACGACATGCCGCTCGTCGCCGATGATGAACGTCAGCTCACCTTGCAAGAGCAGTCCCATCTGTTCGTGCGGATGGCTGTGGGGTTGCACGACGGCATGCGGTTCGAAGTCGACCAGCGACAACATCATGTGCTG
>CAZFLF010000290.1:0-7722 GCA_964519825.1 uncultured Pirellulaceae bacterium
GAGGGGAGCGCGGGTCACCGTCGCTGCAGACGGCTCGTTCACTTACGACCCGCGCGCCGTCGCGGCGATCCAGGCCTTGGCGGCTGGCGTGGTGGTGAATGACACCTTTACCTATGAAATCTCCGATGGGCTCGGCGTGCGCGATCGGGCGACGGCAACGATCTCGCTCACCGGCGTGAATGACGCGCCGATATCGCAAAATGATGCGTTTGCCACGAACGAAGATGCTCCCCTGGTGGTGCCGGCCCGCGGTGTGTTGTCGAACGACACGGATGCCGAGCCAGATGCTCAGCTCCTGCTGCAGGTCGGACAGGTGAATGGCAGCCCCTCCAACGTTGGCTCGACGATTACCTTGCCGTCCGGTGCGCAATTGACCATGTTCACCAACGGATCGTTCACCTACGATGCGACGACCTCCGCCATCGTCCAGGGCTTGGCAGCCGGCGCTACGATGGTCGACACTTTCACTTACCGCGCTAATGACGGCTTGACGAATTCGACCGCGGAAGCGACGGTTGCGATCACGGTCAGCGGGTTGAATGACGCGCCGACGGCCAGGGGCGACAGCCTGACCATCAGCGAGGACGTCGCGCTGACACTCGCCGCTCCTGGCCTGTTGGCCAATGACACCGACCCTGAGTCGGATCAATTGACCGTCAATGCCTTCTCCGGTTCCAGCACACAGGGCGCGGCGGTCACGGTCAATGCCGATGGCAGTTTCAGTTATGACCCCCGGCAGGTTGCTTCGCTGCAGGCCTTGCTACCCGGACAGTCCCTCGTGGACACGCTGACCTACGCGATCAGCGACGGCAAGGGAGGCGTGTCGAATGCCACAATCTCGATCACAGTCAACGGCGCGAATGACGTGCCGGTGGCGCGCAACGACGAATATCGCCTGGACGAAGATTCCCGATTGGTGGTCTCCGGTCGGGGTGTTCTGGAAAACGACAGCGATGCCGACACGGGCGCTATCCTGACGGTCGCGACCTTCGAAGTAACCAGCGCCTTCGGCGCGCCGGTACTCGTCAACAACGATGGCACGTTCACTTACGATCCGACGGGAGTCGCGCTTATACAGGCACTTGGTCCGGGACAAACGCTACGTGACACCTTCCGATACAGCGTGTCCGATGGCACGACCCAATCCAGCGAGGCCGTGGTCGCAATAACCGTTGAAGGTCGCAATGACGCTCCAGTTCCGCAAGACGACAACTACACCATCGAAGAGGAAGGCCGTCTGATCGTCTCCATTGCCGATGGTGTGCTCCGCAACGACACCGATCCCGAAGGCTCGCAGCTCAACTCCACCCGCGTTAGCGGCCCATCGAATGGAACGTTGGCTTTCAATTCGGCCGGTTCCTTCACCTATACGCCGAACGCGGATTTTGCTGGGGTGGATACGTTCGTGTACCGCGCCAGCGATGGCTCCGCGGGTACTAATGCGACCGTCACCATCGCAGTGACGAATATCAATGATGCACCGATCGCCACGGCGGATGTGTATGCCGTCAATCAAGACAATACGCTTACCATCAGTGTCACCGACGGTTTGCTGCGTAACGACAGCGACGTGGATCAGGAAGTGCTGCGCGCGGTGCGTGTCGCGGGCAGCGGTCCTAGCCACGGTACGTTAACGCTGAACAACGACGGTTCATTCGTTTATCAACCGACTCCCGGTTTCGTGGGACAGGATGTCTTCCAGTATCGCGCGGTCGACGGTGTTGGAGTCTCGTCGTCGCCGGTTTCCGTCACGATCAACGTGAACAACACCCGATTGTGGCGCAATCCGACCCAGAACCTCGATGTGAACGGGGACGGCAGTGTGTCGCCGATCGACGTGCTCTTAATTGTCAACTACCTGAATGAACACGGCGCCGGCCCGATTCCGGTTCCGACGCCTCCCACGCCCCCGTTCCGAGATACGAATGGTGACAACAACATCACACCCGCCGACGCACTGCTTGTGATCAACTTCCTCAATGCCCAGGGAAGTGGCGCGGAGGGAGAAGCTGACTTCGTCGAAATGACGACCGCATCGACCGCCAACCTGCTTGTGGGTCAGACATCGACAGTGGTGTTGCCATATCTCAATGCTCAAGACTGGACGGTCGGAACGTGGGACGATCGCACGGCCGAGCAGCAACGTCGATTGGCCGACAATCGTCGCACGCGAGCTGCGACCCGCACGGAGATTAGCGGTTCAGCGATGGAGAACTTCGTCGCGGGGGCGAATCCCGCAGATACTGCGGCGAACGACACGAGCGCCAAAACATCCTGGGATCCGACTTCGGACTTCGAGGATGTGCTGGACGACTTGCTCGCCGATGACTCGGCGACCGGTTCCCCGCAAGACGAAGCGATCCTGGAGTTATTCGGCCAATAGTTTCGTCGCAGCCGTCACGCTGTCGTGACGTAGGGCGCGCACTCGATGGGACGTATGGGACCTATAAGTCTTATAGGACGTATTGATCGCGATCATCGTTTGGCTACAGCTGCGGTTATCGAATTGCGGCGGTCGTCGGTTGGCTCGCGATTTCTGGATGATGAAACACCCAGTACCGCAGTTGCTCTACAGCCACCGGTTGCAGGAACGGGCGTTCGTCCGCCGGGTGTGACGATTGCAACAACTCTTTGAGGTCGGTCAATACCGTCGGGCTATCTCCATAGTACGAATGTCCCAGCAGGCTGGTGTCGACGCCGGATACGTCGATCGTCTCGATCCCAGGTGTCAGCATGAGTCCGCGGCTGGTGTCGCCGGCGCGGAGATCTCCACTGTTGAATGTGCGCGAGGCTGTCAAGGCAAGATCGTTCGAGGAGGCGTACAGCGTCACTCGCTGGGCCTGGTTGATGATGGCCGGCGCGATTCGCTGCCGAAAGACATCGGCGTCGATATCCGGCGCGGCAAGCACGACTTGATTGAATTGAGCCGAATGGGACAGCGCAGTCGATTCCATTTCTTGAAGTGCCGCCGTCAGCGCTCGATTGCCCATACTGTGAGCGATCAAGTGAATCGACGTCGCCTGCGATCGGCTGGCTACATCCAACAGGAATCGTTTCAGTAACGGTACCGCCAGTTCCACTTGCTTTTCATCCTGCCGGTATTCGTACCAGTTCCCTTGCGACGGCCAACTGAAGAATAGGGGAACACCGGTAAACTCGAGGTCGCAAGCCAATTGGGCAGTTCGCCGCGCAGCGTTATCGAAGTCGACGTTATAGCCGTGCACGAAGACCAAAATGTTGTTCCCCTTTTCCACCAGGTTCCGTTTGAGTTGTGCATGAAACTGCTCCTCGCCGCACGGTGTGACATCGCGGAGCACGATGTGTTTGCGAGGGTCTTGATCGAATTCCAGCCGCAAGATGGAAGGGGATTCCAACTCGCCCGTCTTGTGGTCCGCGGGAATGGATACCTCGCACATTCCCAGTTCCAACTGGTCATTCGGATCGCTGCCATAAACAGGCCCAGCACGATGTGTGAAGGATCTTGCTGAATCACTCGATTGTTGTGCCGCGGGAAACGCGAGACACAATGTCGCGACCACTCCGACGGCTACGAGTACGGATTGCAGTGGCGAACGCGACCGCGCGAATCCAATACCGCACACCAGGATCGTTGCTCCCCCTATTGCCAGCGCGGGAAGGAATCCGCGCCAGGCAAACAGCCGACGCTGCGCACCGGTCGAAATCGCCTGACGATTGGTGCCATAAAAGACTTTGACGACTTTCAAATCCATATCGCGCGGCAAGGGAGCCGTGGAAGGTTCTCCGTCCGGTGCTCGATCCGCTACCCCTGCCGCTGGCGCGCCGGCCTTGGCGCCATGCGCCGGTTGCGGCATTCTCGGCGCAGATGCAGCCGACGTGGGGGGTGGGGGCGGGGCTTCCGCCGCCGGAGCGTCGGGCATTGATCCTGCAGTGCCGCCGCCAGCTCCCTCCGTGGCTCGCAGTCCTGCATTTCCGCCCATTCCTACCGGTCCACCCATTCCTCCCGATAGATCCACGACGAGTTGCAGCATTCGTTCGACCGTGACATCCGATAGTTCCGGAGCAGCCGTTGGGGGCGCGGGGGGATGCCGCTGCGACGCTGCTTGGTCATGTTGTTGGATCGCATCGAGCAGCGCTGGTATCGCCGTGCGCGGACCGAGCTCCAACAGCGCCTGCTCGGCGGCGGCGGCCAGTTCGTCGTCGCGGTCTTGCAGTGCCTGGACGAGAATCGGTGCGGCAGAGCCGCCAATTCGCCCCAAGATCCCACACGCCTTTGCACGCCGCTCAAGGTCGATTTGCTGGTCGCGGATCAAGTCGCACAAAAACGGTATGGCATCTTGACCGATCGTAACCAAGGCATCCGCAGCAGCGTCCGCGGCGTCCGCGTTGATTAGTTCCCGCAGCAATCCCGGAATGGCAGTCCGCTCGCGAATATTCTGCATCGCCAGGGACTGTGCCGCGGCCACTCGCACCGCGGGTTCCTGATCGCGCAACGCCGCGAATAGACTTGGAACTGATTCCAAACCGATCGCGCCGAGCGCTAATGCCGCCTCAACGCGAACTTCAACGGGCTGACCGGAAGCGGCCAGCAGAGATTCCAGTGGCGAAATCGCCGCAGCGGCATCCGGCCCGATGCTGCGAAGCACGTGGACAATCCCGAGATGCAAGTCCGAAAGCTCCGGGTCCGCCAGCATCTTCAAAAGATGGGGAACGGCGGTTCGCCCGGCTGGTCCCATTGCCGAGAGGGCCTGTAGCGTGTGTTCGCGCGTCGAGCCGTCGCCGTTCAACCCTGTCAGCAATGTGTTGACCGCATTGGGGTCGATCTTGATCAGGGCCCTTGCCGCGGATTCCGTGACCGATGTTTCCTCATCAAGCTGAATTCGACGTACCAAGGACGGGACCGCATCCAATGCGGCCGAACCAATTGCACCGCAGGCCGTGATTGCCGCCAGTCGCACATCTGTAACTTCGTGGTCCAACAGTGTCATCAATGCGAGAATGGCATCGCCTGCGTCGGGGCCGAGCTTTCCCAGCGCCTCGGCGGCCGCGGCGCAAACGTTCCAGTTGTCCGGGTGCTGGGCCAACCCGATGAGCGCCGGTAGGACGACCTGTGGCGGAGAAGGCTGTTGAACCAGTACGGCCGCCGCGGCAACGCGCAGCTGGCCTTCCTCGTCCTCATTCAACAACAGTCTCACCAGTCTCGATTGTTTGTCGGGAGAAGTTCCGCCGACCAGACACATGGCGTTCAGACAGGCCAATCGCAATTCGGCATCTTGATCTCGTTCTGCTATTTCCAGCAGTAAACCGAATGCATCGCCTGCCGCCGGACCGATTTGTCCCAGGACGCCGACTGCCCGCGAGCGATCGTCGGAATCCGCATCGCGATCGCGCAGGATGTGGATCAGAGTTGGCGTTGCGGAACTCGCACGGGGTCCCAGACGCTCCAGCACTTGCCATGCGAACTCGCGTCCCGATCCTTGCGAAGGCTCGAGCAGCCCAAGCAGCGCAGGTACTGCCACAGGCCCCATCTCATTCAAGGAGCGCAACGTCGAGAATCGAATCTCTATCGGTTGATTCGGCTCCGCCAATGACTGTGCAAGAACGGTAGCTCCGGCCGCTCCACATTCTTGCAACCGATGGATGGCAACGATCGCCCGGCTTCGGTCGCTCCCCGCCAAAGTAGCTTGGAGTTGGCGGACCAAGTCCGAACGAGCGGTGGATGAATCGCCGTTGTCAGTTGAACGTGCCGGCGGAATCACTTGCGATTCGCGGAGTGGATTGCGAGCCACGGGGGCTGATTCCGGGTTTTCGGCCGCAAACGACGACTGAGCCGTCCAGCCGTTCGCCAATAACGCCAGACCGGAAAAAGCGACCAAAAGAGTCCAGTTGATTCGCATCCGTGCGGTCTCCTTTGCCGGACAACTTTGGTAAAAACATTAGTGGTAAAAACATGGGCGGCCCGTATTACTAGTTATCGCCGTGAACAGCGTTGTGACAGCAAGAATCATTGACCGCTTGTCGGAACCGAGGGTGCAACTCACGGCGAGCTAGCAGTTGTCGCGTGAAGCGGATACGCACGGCACGTCTGATATCTCAAGTACGCGTTTCATCCAAGATCAAATGGTGTTTCGGTGTTGTGGAGGAGATTTGTGGCTTGATTCCCGATGATCCAGCACTGAATCCGTACGCGTCTCCGAAAGGGGCTTCTAATCAAAATCTACCGATGGAGCCGTGGCTGGGGACGTACAATCCGGTGGTCATGCCTCGCGACGCCGTGGACGTCATTCTCGGCGGATCGACTGGAGTTCTCGTTTCCGCGTTCCTCTACGGCATTCCATTCGGAGTATTGTTGTTCCTGCGAGCGCCAATCTGGTGCTTTGTAGTCGCGACGTTTGTGATCGTTGGAATCGCTGTCTTGGCGATGCTGGTCGGAATCCGACGAGTTGAACTTACCCAAGACGGAATCATTGCGACGCGGCCGCTGCTATCTCCACTGCGAATACCCTGGAATCAAGACAGGTCGGTAGGGATTGCGAACCGTGGGACAGTGGTGCTCGCGACGGTCTTCTTGCCCCACCGCTGCTGTTCGTACAGCCTCACCTCGCGCGATCAAGTCCGCATTGATGCGGGGCCGGTCCGAATTCTCTTTCCCCCGCATGATTCCGCGACGTTTCAGGCCACCGCTCGGTTGTTGGCGGCGCAACACAATCCGAACGTCTAGAACTGATCCGGCCGCCAAGTGGCCAGCAATATCAGCCACCGATCGTGTTTTCCGAAAAACTTTACACCAGCGAGGTCGCGATCGCCCTCCGTTTGGCACGTCGCATTCGCAACGGGATAACAGGAAAAAGGTGGCCCGCATGATTGTCTCGGCTGGCCGCAAACGGGGGCGATTCCAAGGGTTGCCGGCCCCAGTCGGAGCGTCGCGGCGTTGTTGATTACGCCTTGTTTTGATACATTTCGCGATTCACAAGGCGGCGTCGGCGATTCGCTATGGTGGCGAAGGCTCTCGTCGCGGCACCTCTTACCCATTGTTGTTGGTTGTTTACATGGTTAACCGCAATCTCATTCGCAGTTTAGAGAACGACCCCGCATTGAATGCAATGTTTGAACGGGAAGTCGCCGACGTGCATCAAGGCGATTCCGTAATGGCCACTATCGATTCCGAGGCCGGATTCGACGTCAACATGATCGTCGACGGCAAAGTGTTACGCGTGGACGATGAATCCGTCTTGATTGATGTGGGCTTCAAGAGCGAAGGTCGCATTCCGCTCAGCGAATGGGAACCCGGGGAAGAGCCGCCGACACCGGGGCAGATCATCAAAGTCCTGATCGAGGACGTCGAGGACCCGATCGGCCTCATCGACGATGACAGCGGCATGCTGGCGCTAAGCAAGCGAAAAGCGGAGAAGATCATCACCTGGCAGAACATGATGAAGACGGTCAAAGAAGGCCAGGTCGTGACCGGGACCGTGACGCGCAAGATCAAGGGAGGGTTACTCGTCGATATCGGCGTAAATGTCTTCCTGCCGGCCAGTCAGGTCGACATCCGTCGTCCCGCCGACATCGGCGACTACATCGGCCGAGTGGTTCAGTGCGAAGTGCTCAAGATTGACGAAGCTCGCCGCAACATCGTGGTCAGCCGTCGTTCGCTGATCGAAAAGCAGCGAGAAGAAGATCGCGAGCAGTTGCTAGCGGAACTCGAAATCGGTCAGCTTCGCAAGGGAGTCGTCAAGAACATTG
>CAZFLF010000291.1:0-7721 GCA_964519825.1 uncultured Pirellulaceae bacterium
GACAAGTCTCGCGGACAATCGGGACGCGGCGACGTGTCCACCAAAACCGGTGTCGACAATCGTACTGCAGGAGGCGACAAGTCTCGCGACAAATCGGGAGGCAAGACGTCGCGCGACTCCAATACCGCTCGCAACGATTCCGGCAACCGCGGGGATCGAGACTCCGACCGCAATAACGGCAAAAACTGGAATCGCGATAACGATCGGAATCGCGACAACGATTGGAATCGCGGTAATGACCGGAATCGCGACAACGATTGGAATCGCGGTAATGATTGGGCGAATTGGAATCGCGGCAATCAAAACCGAAATTGGTGGAATACGAATCCGGGCTACCGAAATTACGGGAACCGGTACTATGGAAGCGGCTATTACGGAAACCGCTATTACGGTAATGGATACCTGCCCGGTTACGGTTACGGCGGCTATGGTGTACCCGGCATCGGCTTAGGTCTGGCATTAGGTTATGGACTCGGAGGGCTCGGAAGGTTCGGGTCTGGGTACTATGGCTCCGGCTACGGCTACTCCCCCGGATACTACAGCGGGTACTATTCAAGTGGATACCGAGGGGATTCCACCTATTACTCGGAACCGACCGAAACGTATTACTCGGAACCGACCGAAACGTACGTGAATCCGCCAGCGGAAAGCGGAACGACGACGACGGCGGACTACCTGGCTACTTCTCGGTCAGAATTTATGGCGGGAGATTATGCAGAGGCACAACGCGCAGCGAACCATGCATTGGTGGATGCGCCAGATGAAGCCAAATCGCATGAGTTGATGTCGCTGGCACTGTTTGCACAGAAAGATTACCCGGGTGCCGCAGCTGCAGCTCGTGCTGCGGTGTCCTTAGGTCCGGTAGCGGATTGGCCGACTCTGTACGGCTACTACAATGACCGGAGCAGATACGAGGCTCATATCAACGAGCTGAAACAATTTGTCCACGATCATCCTGAAGCACCCGAAGGACGTTTCCTGCTCGCGTATCACCACATGATGATGGGACATCGTGACCCGGCCAAAGTGCAATTGGACGAGTATTTGAAGCTCGTCAACTATGAGGATGAGGTTGCGGTGAAGTTATATGGTGAAGCCGGCGGTGACGTCCGGGCTTTGCCCAAACCAGGTGCAGAACCGGCTCCCTTACCGCCGGAAGCTGCCGCGGACGGACCTCCGCGAACATAAGAACACTTGTGTTATCAATTACCAGCGGGCCGCGCTGTTAGTCGGATGGGACGGCGATCATATCGATCGTCAAACCACGACCAGCGCGGCCCACTTCGTTGACCATCGCCTTCGACGCAGAGGGTGGACGCGCCGGATCGTAATATTTGGGGCGGAGTTCGTTCAGCTTGATGCTTGTGTCGTTGGTGGAGCAGTAATACGTGGCTTTGACGAGATGCCGCAAATCGCTCCCCGTCTGTTTCAACGAGCTTTCCAACTGGTCGAAGATGTCGGTCACTTCACTCGCCGCATCAGTTGGCTGCCGAGCAAACAGGCCCGAGAGATAGATCAAACGATCCGAGTTCGTGCGTGTCACCCGGCTGTACACAGGAGAAGCAGTCATCCCAGGCGGCGTCAGGAACTCAACCCCTGGTGCCGTTCTCTTTTCGCCCCCCCAGACAATCAACTCAATCTCAATGAGTGGTGCGGTCCATTCGACCCAAACAGTCGGCGGCACGGGGCGGTCCCCGAAAAACGCAACCACTTCCCGCTGGGCTTCCGTAACGTTCTTCATCGGTGATAGAAACGACTTGATTTGCACGATGTCGGAATCTTGCCGCCCGAGGAACTGCAGCGTCTTTCGCAGACTCTCCAAGGTGCGCCGAGTCGCCTCGGCGAGCGTGGCTCCCTTTTCAGCCTGTCCCGCGATGTAGATTCGCGACCCCGGGGGGATGATAGCGCTGTGGGCTTCGCGCGAATCGGTCGGCAGTTGTAATGTGACCCGGGGTGCCGCGGTGGAGTTCGCGACAGCGACGGCATCCATTGCGACGAGACAACCTTCGTGCGGCAGACGAGTTACCACATAGCTAATCGCCGGCTTGCATTCCTGACTGAATCGCTTGGCCAACTCCGCCTCGACCGCAGCCGCCGCCTCGAGTTTCGCCAGGTATACGTTGAGCTTCACGACTCGGTCCGCATGGCCGCCGGCTGCGACGATCGCCGTTGCCAGCTGATCGAGAAGCAGATTCGTCTGTTCGGCGGAGTTTTCATCGGACGAAAACCTGCCTTGCGCGTCGCGCGGGAAAAGCTGAGCCGTGTGAACAAGTGGTACGTTCTCGACCACGACGGCCTGGCTAGAACCGGTCAGAGCATTGGCCCCAATGCACCGCATAACTTCCGCACCGATCGCAGAAACGCTCGACGACCATGTCATGATCACCATCCACGCAGAGAAATCTCGGATTCGCATTTCGATCTCCGGACACAGATCCTTTGGCGTTCTCGCTTACGTTCTCACGATGGGAGAAGAGTGTAGCCAATGCCCGCTCCGTTTTCATTGGGCGACGGACGCTGTTCTTCTGCGCAACGTGGCCGCGTCTCTCCGAGACGCGCGGCCTAGCGTCACGCAGATTCCATCGATTGCAGGACGGCATGCGGCAACCATCCGCGCCTCTACCACAAATTTTGCAGCGGATTTGCCAGGCTGGGGCACGAGTCTCGGAGAGACTCGCCCACGTGGTGGCGTCTCTCCGAGACGCCAACCCCAGTAGTGCATTGACGAGTGTCTGTCTGAAAGTTGCTCGGGATGCATTAACGCGACGGACGCCGAGTAATAAATGTGGGTAAGATACGCAGACCGGAATTCATCTTTTACTCCCAATCTATAACCAACTTGAATCCTTCAAGACCACCAACCACCGTGCGGCTTCATTTGCCAGAGCAACCACCAGGCGCCATTTGGCTGATATTGGTGGTCGCTTGCTGCGGAATCAGCTTCTGTTGCGCCGGCATGGCCGCTGAAACGGCGGTCGATCGTTCCGCAGTCGAGCGGTCGCTGCGGCGGTCGGTTGAATACCTATCTCGCGAAGTGGCGAGTTGGAAGGACGAGCATCATTGTTACTCGTGCCACAATCACGGAGATGGTGCGCGAGCATTGTTTGCGGCCAAGCGGAGAAAAATGGAGGTATCCCCGGCTCCGATCAACGTGTCGGCGGAATGGCTGCGCACTCCAGACCAATGGGATCACAACGGCCCCGACGGTCCGTTCAGCGATCGGAAGCTGGCGCGGATCCAGTTCGCCGCAGCACTAACGGAAGCTATCGAGAGCCGAATTATTACGGACCGGCGACCCCTGCTCCTTGCGGCGGAACAACTCGCCCGCGATCAGTTACCGACTGGAGCCTGGGATTTTGATGGTGCCGATGCAATTGGTGGTCCGACTACCTACGGTCGTGCTCTCGCCACAGTTCTGGCCCGACGCGTATTGCTGGTAGCGGATCGGCAACGGTTCCAAGACGCGATTGGCCGGTGCGATGATTGGTTGCGCATGGTCGAGCCGCGCTCTGTGATCGATGCCGCAGCGGTACTCTGGGGTGTGAGCGGCGCCAGCGATGAACCGGCGGCCGCTCAACAGCGACGATGTCGAGACCTCTTGCAGCGCGGTCAGGGAGACGATGGCGGCTGGGGTCCGTATCTAACTTCGGCCCCCGAACCATTCGATACCGCCCTGGCTATCTTGGCCCTCCAATCGGAACCCGATGAATCCGCTCGCGAAGCCATCTCTCGCGGTCAAGACTATCTCGTTCGGCTCCAGCAGTCCGACGGAAGCTGGCCCGAAACCACTCGTCCGCTGCCGCGTGAAAGCTATTCCCAGCGTATTTCCACCACAGCTTGGGTCACGCTGGCGCTGCTGGGCATCACGGCCCCCCCATAAACTGCCTAATTCGTGGATGGGATGCTGTCCGGGGGTTGACGCCCTCCGGCTCGCCATTTATCTCTGGCCTTGAAGAAGTGGGGCTTTGACCGAACAATCATTCCCCTTGTTGGTTTGCGCCAAGAATCTCCCGAGGAAGCCGCTCCGATGAAAGCCGTTGCCGTTTATCCCGGTACGCCAAACAGCGTCCACTTGGAAGATATCCCGCCGCCGTCGCTCGATGAATTTCCCGACGGGCGCGGGGTGTTGATCCGAGTGCTGAAAGTCGGAGTGGACGCGACCGACCGTGAGATTAACGATGCGCTGTACGGCAATCCGCCCCCAGGTTTCAAGTACCTCGTGTTGGGACACGAATCATTCGGAATCGTCGAGGCGGTTGGACCCAAGGTACGGAGTGTGAAGCCGGGAGACTATGTCACCGCCACAGTGCGTCGGCCGGGCGGTTCGATCTATGACCAGATCGGCACGTACGACATGACGAGCGAGGAAACGTATTACGAACGCGGAATCAATTTGTTGCACGGCTATCTCACCGAGAAGTTTGTCGACTCGGACGAATACATTGTCAAAGTTCCACCGGGGTTGAAGCATTTGCACGTGCTGATGGAGCCGATGAGCTGCGCCGCCAAGGGGGTGCAACAAGCTTATGAAGTCCAACGCCGGATGCGCGTTTGGCGTCCGCGAGTCGCATACGTGTTGGGTGTCGGGCAGATCGGATTGTTGGCGACGTTGCTGCTCAAATTGCGCGGCCTGGAAGTTTACAGCTGCGCTCGCTCCAAAGCCCCCACTCGCAGCTCGGAGATTGTGACTAGTCTGGAAGCCAACTACGTCAGCACTTCGGAAACGTCGCTCGAAGAGTTGTCGAAGCGCGTCGGCAAAGCCGACCTGATCATCGATGCCACCGGCTCTAGCGAGATTGCATTCAACGCAATGCAGTATCTCGGCCACAACGGTGTGCTCGTCTGGACCAGTATTACCGGCGGCAAGCGGACGATTCCGGTCCTCTCCGACAAAATCAACATCGAATGGGTGCTAGGAAACAAGCTGCTGCTCGGTTCGGTAAACGCCAACCGGGAGTACTTTGAATCCGGCATTAAGGATTTTGCCCTCGGTGAAGTAATGTATCCTGGCGTAATTCAGAGGATTCTTACCAACCCGGTGAACGGGCTGGATAATTACGCCGAAATGATGCGGCTATTGGTCGAAGAAAAGACGGCTCTCAAGGTGTACGTTAACGTCGCCTCGGAATGAGCCGTTCGATGTCGGCATGTCAGTTGCCAGTTCTTGGTAACCTCTACGTTTCTTATGATGTTGGCCTGCGGTTGCCTAAGAGATAGGCGATTTGTGTCGTATTCGCGGGCAGGTGTCTTCTTGTCTAAGCAAGAGTGAAGGCTCCTGCTGAGCTGCGGCTCGGTCGGAGCCTCGCCCACCCCAAACGGGGACAAAATTACAACGACAACAGGGATAGCGATTGAATCCTGCGATGGTCGCCACCAAGGACATGTCTATGGCTATAGCGGCTTCGGAAGTCCCAGCGAGCGCCGAATTTCGTTTTGCGGACTATGACACGGCTGGCTTCTACGACGAGATGTTTGACCAGAACGGTCTTCCGCGTCCGCGCGCGAAGCTCTTGGCTGCGCGCCTGAAATCGCTGTCGGAAGGAGAGCTGCAGCGACGCCAAAAGGCGGCGGATCAAGCCCTGCTGAATATGGGCATCACATTTAATGTCTATGGCCATGAGCATGGCACCGAGAAGATTTGGCCGTTCGACCTGATTCCAAGAATTTTGGACAGCCAGGAATGGAGAGCAATCGAGTCCGGATTGCGGCAACGTATCACGGCGCTCAATCTGTTCATCGACGACATGTACCACGATCAGAAGATCGTGCGCGATGGAGTGTTCCCCGAGTACATGGCCAAGTCGAGCAAGTGTTTTCTCAAGCAATGTGCCGGATTGAAACCGCCGCGCGGAATATGGTGTCACATCACGGGCACGGATCTGGTGCGCGATACGGATGGCCAGGTGTACGTGTTGGAAGACAACCTGCGATGTCCATCCGGAGTGTCGTACGTTCTGGAAAACCGCGAGGTGATGAAGCGCACGTTTCCCAAGCTGTTTGACGGGCTGTCGATTCTCCCGGTGGAAGACTATCCCGAACAGCTGCTGAAGATGTTGCAGTTCATCGCACCTCCGTCCGCCCGTGATCCAACGGTGGTCCTGTTGACGCCGGGTATTTACAACTCGGCATATTTTGAGCACTGCTTCCTGGCTCAGCAGATGGGGATCGAATTGGTGCAAGGTACGGATTTGGTCGTGTCGGACGGATTCGTCCACATGCGAACGACCAAGGGACTCCGACGAGTCGACGTGATTTACCGGCGCATCGACGACGACTTCCTTGACCCATTGACGTTTCGGCCGGATTCAACGCTGGGTGTTGCCGGTTTGATGGATGTATACCGGGCTGGTCACGTCGCGTTGGCGAATGCTCCCGGCACCGGAATCGCCGACGACAAAGCGGTCTATGCTTACGTGCCGCAGATGATCAAGTACTACCTGAACGAAGAGATCAAACTGCCAAACGTGCCGACGTACCTTTGTGCCGACGAGCGGGAGCGCGCGTACATCCTGGCGAATCTCGACAAATTGGTGATCAAACCCACAAACGAGTCAGGTGGGTATGGGATCGTGCTCGGGCCGCGTGTCACACCCGAGGAGCGCGAACATTGCCGTGGATTGATTGAGCAGAATCCCCGCAACTATGTCGCCCAACCGATGCTGGCGTTGTCGCGAGTGCCCACGATCGTCGGCGATCATTTGGAGGGGCGTCATGTCGATTTGCGACCGTACATCTTGTATGGCGAAGACATCTATATCTTGCCGGGAGGTCTGACGCGAGTCGCGTTGACGAAGGGTTCGCTGGTGGTCAATTCATCCCAAGGGGGCGGCAGCAAAGACACGTGGGTCCTGAAAGACGGGGTCGCGCGGTCCAACGGCGGCGCGTATCCCACGCACGGCCATGACTGAGGTCCCGGCGGCACGCCCTGAGTGACGGGCGTGGAGCCGCAGGATCTGGCGCGCGAACCGTCGAACTTGTCGTAAAGCGGAACGAGGAGGGTGAGCATGCTCAGCCGAGTGGCGGAGTCGATTTACTGGATGAGCCGGTACGTGGAACGAGCCGAAAACGTGGCTCGTTTCATTGACGTGAATCTCAATCTAGCTTTGGACATTGGCCCGGACATGGATCGGCAATGGGATCCCCTCATTTTCACGACCGGAGACCACGCCCCTTTCTACGAGCACTATCGGATCGCGACGCAAGAGAATGTGGTGCGGTTCCTGACGTTTGACGACGAGAATCCGAATTCTGTGTTGTCGTGTTTGCGCTCGGCCCGCGAGAACGCGCGCACCGTCCGCGAGATGCTTAGCTCGCAGATGTGGGAAGAGTTGAACAAGTTCTACCTGCTGGCGCATTCGGCCGATCCAAACTTGGTGCTGGCTTCGCCGTTTGACTTTTTCAGTCAGATTAAGTTATCGAGCTATGCGCTGGAGGGGGTAACCGAGGCCACCATGTCGCATGGTGAAGCCTGGCACTTCCGTCGTCTGGGACGATTGCTGGAACGTGCCGACAAAACCTCGCGAATCCTGGATGTGAAGTACTACTTGCTGTTGCCGAGCGCCTCCGATGTCGGCACGCCCCTCGATACGAATCAATGGGGTGCGTTGCTGAAGTCGGCCAGTGCCTTGGAAATGTATCGCAAAGAATACGGCCGCATCACTCCGGAGCAGGTAGCCGAGTTCCTGATTTTGGATCGCGACTTTCCTCGGGCCGTCTATTTT
>CAZFLF010000292.1:0-7685 GCA_964519825.1 uncultured Pirellulaceae bacterium
CCGCCCGTCGGCAGCGGCGCGCTGCGATCGAACACGCCGATGTTATCCAGGCCGAGAAAGCCGCCTTCGAACACATTCTTGCCAGAGCGATCCTTGCGGTTCACCCACCAGGTGAAATTGAGCAGCAACTTCTGGAAATTGTGCTCCAACCAACGCGTGTCCCCCTCTCCGGTTCGGCTTTTTTCCAGGCGATAGGTGAAGATGGTAGCCCATGCATGGACCGGCGGATTCACGTCGCCGAAGTTCCATTCGTAGGCCGGAATCTGCCCGTTGGGGTGCATGTAGTGCTCGCGCAACATCAGTTCGAGCTGTTCCTTGCCGAAGTCTGGATCGACCATCGTCAACGCCAGCACGTGAAACGCCAGGTCCCACGCGGCGTACCATGGGTATTCCCACTTGTCCGGCATCGAGATCACGTCGGCGTTGTACATGTGGTGCCAGTGATCGTTGCGCGGAGCCGTCTTTCGCGTCTGGCTGAACGGGTTGCAACCGCGTTCCTCGAGCCACTTGTTGAGGTCGTAGAAATAGAACTGCTTCGACCACATCATTCCGGCGAGCGCCTGCCGAAAAACGCGCTGTTCGTCCGTGCTGAGCGACTTCGGAGTGATTTTCTTGGCCGTGCAATCCCCAATTGTCCTGTGCATTAACGAGGAATCAGTTCCATGTTTCTCAACTATCTCGCCCTCGTGATGATTCTGACCGTGCTGGTCATCATTTTCTACACGTTTATCTATATTCACGAGCTGCCATACGAGGCTGCCAAGCATCGCAATCATCCTCAGCAGGATGCGATTTACGTCGCCTGCTGGCTGAGCTTGTTCACGCTCCACGCCATCTGGCCATTGGTGTTCATCTGGGCGCTCACGCACAAGGAGCCATCTGATAACGCCCCCGCTGAGTCAGCCCTTCCCAGCACCGACGCGAACACCCGACTGTCGCAACTGGAGAGTCGCCTGCAGCGATTAGAAAATCAGTTATCCCAACCGGCTAAAGGATCGGTTAAAGCATGATTGAACTCATTCTCGGGACGTATGGCGTGGGCTGCTGGTTGATCTTCAAAAAGTTCAAGCTGGTGCCGATCACGACCTACACCGTCTGCACGGCGGTCTTGGGCGGGATTGTGATCTTACTTGGGCTCGCGATGTCGATCGTTCGTAAGATTATCTTGCGGATCAAGAGCTGGGAAAACTACGTGTTTTTCATGCAAAACTTTGATGCGCTGCACTAACTTTTTTCAATGTGCGATTTGCCACACTTTCAAGGCATGCGCCCCGGAGCGTTGGATCGCGGACAGCCTCGCTGAGTTGGTAGCCACGAACTCTTCACACACAACAGCCGCGGCTCGCCATCGGCTCTAACTGCCCCGCAGAATCCCCATTGTCCACAGCCAATTGGCAGAACGTCTCGCACTTCACACGGGCTGAAAGCTCGACGTGAAATCCAACGTACTGCCAGCGCGTCACCGTCGAACTTTCAGGGACGTGGCACACATTCAGAGGAGGTTCGCCCGTGCCACCCCGCCGACGATCTGAACGGGTGCGCCCGACGTGGTAAATCACCTCGATGGCCAGACTGCCGCATCGGCAGAATCGGCAACGGAAGAGTGCTCGGTGCTCGATCCTAGCCATTGGGTCACCTGCATGATTTCAATCTTGGTGTCTCCTCGGGGGCAGATTGTCATGCTCATGCCACCACTGAGCTGCGCGGGACTGCGTCCATGGATTCACCGCCGCGCACTCCGACAAAGCCCGTTGCAAGTCGTCGGCGGTCTGGATCCGGTCGTCTGGACGCTTTGCCAAACAACGGAGAACGATGCGTTCGAGATTTGCGGGAATGTCGATGCTCAGATTCGACAGCGGCGGCACATCGTCACGGTCATGGGCAATGATCACTTCCAACGGAGTCATCCGCTCGAATGGCGCGTGGCCACTCAAAAGAGTGTAGGCGACTGCACCCAGCGAGTAGATATCGCTGCGCGCGTCGGCTTCGCCGAGGCCACGGGCTTACTCGGGCGACATAAACAGCGGAACCCGAGATCGTGCCCTCAAGCGTCAGACTTACGGACGCGATTTCGGCCACCGACTTGACCAATCCGAAGTCCAGCAGCTTGACCACGTCGTATAGCCAGCCAAAGCCGGAACTCAAGTCCTACTCGAATTGCTGCGGTTGACCAGTGGCGGCGAGAACAGAGTGCCACCAGCCACTGGCAGTATCGAGACGTTTGACATGAGTCGCGAGTAGTTCAATTGGAATGTGAATGAAGCGGTCGTGCAGGTAGCCAATCAGGAGGCCGGTTTTGCCGGCCATCGCGGCGTGGACGGCGTTCCGCGCGAACAGGTCGCAGAGAATGGCGTCCTCACAGTTCGCCGGGCGGCTGCGGACCTGGTAACTGGGGTCGAAATAGCGCATCACCACCGGTATTCCCTCCGCTTTGAAATACGCTTCGATGCGTTCGCGCAGAAAAAGGCCGATGTCCTTGAGCTTCACATTCCCCGAAGCGTCACAGTCCGCAGTGCTGGCTTGCAGCAGATTCTGCCCGGCGCCTTCCGCGACCGCAATGACAGCGTGCGCGCGGCGCTGCATGCGGTCTTTGAGCGCGGCGAGAAAACCCCGTTCGCCCTCCAAGGCGAACGGCACCTCAGGAATCAGGGCGAAGTTTACATCTTGGCTCGCCACGGTCGCGCCGGCCGTGATGAACCCGGCATGACGTCCCATCAGTTTCACCAATCCAATTCCACCGGGAACGCTCCGCGCCTCCGTATGCGCACAGTCAAGTACGCGGCACGCTTCCTCGACGGCGGTGAGATAGCCGAACGTACGTGCGACAAATCCCACGTCATTGTCGATAGTCTTTGGCACGCCGACGACGGCGAGCCCGTGGCCGCGGCGGGAGGCTTCCTGGAAAATGGCGTTGCCGCCGCGCTGAGTGCCATCTCCGCCGACGGTAAACAGGATGTTGATGCCCCGCTGAATCAAATTCTCGACCGCAGTGGGAATGTCCACCGGTCCGCGCGACGAGCCCAGAATCGTACCGCCCCGTTGATGGATGTCATGCACATACTCGGGCGTGATGGTGACCGGCTCCACTCCACACTTCGGATCAAGCCCGCTGTAGCCGCCGCGGAAGCCAATTACCTCGGCGACACCATAGCCAAAGTGCAGTTCCAGGAAGAGTGAGCGAATGACGTTGTTAAGCCCCGGACATAAACCACCGCAGGTCACAATGCCGGCACGCGTTTTCTGTGGATCGAAAAAGAGCTGCGAGCGTGGCCCTGCAAGTTCAAACTCAAGTCCTGATGCAGCGCCCACCTCAATCCGCTCAGGGATGCGAACGTCGTCGCTGACCGTACGATTGAGTGGCGACTTGAACCGCGGCACACCTAGCGATGGAATGTTCATGCAACAGGGATTGTTGGAGCTGTACAAAGTAAATGTCGGCTTTGACTGCGCGAAAGCCAACGTTTCGCCAGTATAACGATTCCAGTCCTCCCCTGATTTCACTTCGGCTGGACTTGCTCGTACCGTGGGAGACCGCGTCGCCCGTTTCCGGAGTTTCCTATAGAGTTAAAGCTCATTCGGTCATGATGTTGTTTACAGACCGTGCGGAAATTTAGCGGTATCGTTCTCGACGCAACTTCGACGTGTATCTAAGGAGGCCGCGGTGAACATTTTGGCTATTGATGTAGGCGGAACGAACGTCAAGATTCTCGCAACAGGCGAGTCCGAGCAGCGGCGATTTGCCTCCGGCATGACGATGACTCCAGAGATGATGGTCCAGGGGGTGAAGGATCTGGCGAAGGGCTGGCGGTATGAAATGATCTCGCTGGGTTATCCTGGCGTCATTCACGACGGCCAGGTTGTTAGCGAACCACACAATCTCGCCCCCGGTTGGATTGGATTCGATTTTCAGTCCGCCTTTGGCTGTCCTGTTAAGCTGATGAATGACGCGGCCATGCAGGCACTGGGCAGCTATGAGAAAGGGCTGTTGCTCTTTATTGGACTGGGAACTGGTCTCGGTTCCGCTTTGGTAACCGATAAAGCGGTGGTGCCCATGGAGCTAGGGCACCTCAGTTATCGCGATGGAGAGTTCGAGGACTTTGTTGGCGCCCGCGGTAATTACCTTATCCGCACAGCATCACCACCAGCATCTTTCCACGAAACGCCAATGCTCTCAAAAGCTCCTTATCGCGTTCTGCCTCATGGCGCTGTGCGTGCCGATCCACGCGATGGGGCTTTATCTCATCTTCGCCATGACGCTCTGCCAGCTGCCGCCCGCCGCGCGCTAAGCCTCTCAATATCCAACCACACCACACCACCATGATTCAGACCGTCGTCTTCGACACCAAACCGTACGACCGTGAACCACTCCAGCGCGCCTCCGCCGGGCTCGACATCGAGTGGCGTTTCATGGACTGCCGCCTCTCCGCCGAAACTGCCGCGGCGGCGCAGGGCGCGCAAGCCGTCTGCACGTTCGTGAATGACCGCGTGGACCGCCCATGCCTCGAAGCGCTCGCCCGTCTCGGCGTAAAGCACGTCGCGCTGCGCTGCGCTGGCTTCAACAGCATCGACCTCACCGCCGCGAAGGAACTCGGTTTCGCGGTCACGCGTGTCCCGGCTTACTCACCGTATGCGGTCGCCGAGCACGCCGTCGCGCTGCTCCTCGCGCTCAATCGCAAAATCCCGCGCGCCAATAACCGCGTGCACGACCTGAACTTCGCGCTCAACGGCCTCGTCGGCTTCGACCTGCACGGCAAGACCGCCGGCATTCTCGGCACGGGAAAAATCGGCCGCATCACCGCGCAAATTCTGCGCGGGTTTGGGATGAGAGTGTTGGCCTTCGATCCATTTCCATCTGTCGAGTGGGCGCAGCAGCACGGCGTCGAATACACCGACCCCCGCACGATCGCGAGCGAGTGCGAAGTCATCTCGCTGCACACGCCGCTCACGCCGGAGACGCACCACATGATCCGCCGCGAGACACTCGAGCTGATGAAGCCCGGTGTGATCCTGGTCAACGTCAGCCGCGGCGCGCTCATCGACACGAAGGCGCTGATCGAGGCGCTCAAATCCGGCCGCCTCGGCGGCGTGGCGCTCGACGTGTATGAGGAAGAGGAAGGCGTCTTCTTTGAGGATCTCTCGGGCCAGATATTGCACGACGACGAACTCGCTCGTTTGCTAACATTTCCCAATGTGCTCATCACCGCACACCAGGCCTTCCTCACGCAGGAAGCCCTCGCCGAAATCGCCCGCGTCACCGCCGCCAACCTTTCCGCCTTCGCGAGCGGCCAGCCCTTCCTCCTGGACACCGTGCTCACATAAAGAGGCCGCCAGCGATCTGCGCGGCGCCGGCCAGACAATGTTCGCGACATGAGCACCGCGTTGCCCGCACATAAGATAGTCAGGGTTGGAAGCATCTCGCCAGCCAGCGGTCGTTGCGGATAGCGGCTGCCACTTCGGGCAACACATCCCGCGTTGAAAGGACCGTGAAAAAACCTTCCTTCATGGTCGGCGCTCGACGTACGGCCTCCAGCCACTCGGATTCGATGAAGGGATCCTCCGCGATGGCGTCCCAGAATCCTGTCTTGTCGAACAGAAGGGCAACGACATCCGAGTGATGCCGTTGGAGAAGGCTTACCAGATAGGTGGCAACTCCAACTTGCAGTCCGTGCAATCGCGGCCGTTGGCTCAATTCGTCGAGTGCGTGAGAAATGAGATGTTCGCTGCCGCTGGCAGGCCGCGACGAGCCGCAAACTTCCATCGCAATGCCGTTCATCATCAGCGAAGTTGCCAGAAGGCGAATTCCCTCCTCGTCCAGAATTGGCCGGCTCAGAAAGGCATGCACGGCACCATCGGACAGGAGTGCGGCGAAATCATCGACCGTTTCGCCGACTTGGTGAAAGGCGAGTTTCCAGTCGCTAATTGCAGTGAATTTCGCCGCCAGGTCTCCCACACCCGACAGGCTAAGCAGCGGCGGGGCATGTACGCAAACCGATGTATCCACAGCCACGCCGAAGGGCATACTGGCCGAAAGCGATCGCCGCTTGCCGCCGATGGTTAGGCTGGCTTGAGGACTGCAAAAGCCATCGTTCGAGAGCGAGGTAGGAACCGCGAAATAGGGTCGCTTGGCGAGAAACGCCACGTATTTGGCGACATCGAGTGCTTTTCCGCCCCCCAACCCCACAATGGCAGTGGCCGCTTGAGGCAGAGTGGTGAATTGCGAAATCGCCCATTCAAAATTGTTCTCCGCGACTTCGTTCCAGGCGACTGCTTCAACGCCCGACTCCGCAAGGCTGTTTCGGAGCGTGCCCGTCAAGTCTGCCGCAAGCCCCGCACTCTGAAAGACCGCCACACGGCGATGGTCAAACCGCGAGAGATAGATCCCCATCCGGGCCAGTGCACTGGGCTTGATGCGTACCAGCGATGGAATCGCCACCCGGGTAGAACCAATCATGTCCGCCGTTCCCTTCGACAAAGATCCTGCGTAGAGTTGCTCACTTTTCCCATAGTCGAAAGCCACCCACAAATGCCAAGGCGTTGTCTCCCAACTCCAGACGCTTCGCGTTGTCTCCACCCAACACGACGTCGGCGGGAAGCAGGGCTGCAACCAGTCGATCCACGCACAGCGTCACGTAGCGGGTCCACTCTTTCGTCCCCAATCGCTGCAGGTTGCTTGCTCCCTTCGTCCGAAACTCGGGGCGTCGACCACAGTGGCAAAGCTACTGCAGCCGGAGATTGAACCCACACTCGCTTCCAGTCCCTCCGCACGCAGCATATCGCGCACGCGGCCATGTGCCTCTACGATACGGAGCCAGGGTGTGTCCCGCGATCAAATCGAAGCAGAGCCAGTCTGATCGAATACAGAGATGATCGCATCGAACTCCGCAAATCAGCGTCCTGGTTCCCGCTTGAACAACTGCGGGTTTTTCCGGATGAACTTCGCCACGCCGTTCGCAACGAATGAATACTCCCCTGTCCGCAGGTAAATCCAGCCCATCGTGGCTACGACGACGGCGCCAAGCGTATCGACGATCAGGTCGTGCATCGTGTCCACAACACCCGTCTCAACGCTCTGCATGTTTGTCTCCGGCGAGATGCGATCCACGACGAACTCGAAAGTCTCCCACACCACACCGAGAAAGACGGCGAAAGTTACCGCGAAGAAGCACAGAAAAAACGGAGTGATTCCCTGCGGGATGCGGTCGGTCTGGTTCAGCAGGAAGACCGCCAGAAAGCCGATGACGCCCAGCAGGAACCCGGACCCTGTGTGCAGCACTACGTCCCACCACCAATACTTGTAGTAAAGGTCCGCCCCCGAACCGAGGAACAGCGACATGAACACGAACATCGCGGCGATAAACTGAAACTCCGGCGGGATGACGACTCGGTAGCGTCGCCCCACAAACGTCGGCAACAGCGTGAGCCCGATCACAATCGACGTCAGAAAGACGTTCTCCCAGTCTCGCCGGACTACGAAGAACACCAACCCCACACCCAACAACACCTGTATCGCGAGCGTCAGCGTGACGTAAACCGTCCGCTCTTCACCTGCGGGCCGCAAGTTAGAATTGCTCATTCTCTAAGTCTCATGCGTTCCGAGCATACCGAGCGAAAAACGCTCAGCGCTGCCTGCGCCGCTCCGATGAACATGAGTTGCACCCTGGGTCGATACTAGGTGCTACTCCACG
>CAZFLF010000293.1:0-7671 GCA_964519825.1 uncultured Pirellulaceae bacterium
GCCTTGGAGGGGACTTGATACGTATCGGAGATTTCGGTCCAGCCGTTGACCACGCCGCGGGTCAGTGGGTGCTCGGTCTCGGCCCGCGGGGTCCAGCCACGGAGATACGAGCTGACCGCCGGCGCATCGAGCGGCACTTGCTTCCCCGCGTTGTCTTGCCACTTCAGTTTCACCAATACACTGCGACGCGGGATCTCAACATTGCCGGCCTTATAATACGCGGCAAAGCGAAAGTGCTTACCGCCGACGACCGGAAACGTCTTTTTCCAGAACCCGTCGAGACCCTCTCGGCCGTCAGTTTTGATCACGAAGCAGCCCGTCCCCTCGATTCCACCAGTCGATTCATACGCAAAGTCGGGCCGAATCTCGTCGCGCGGCGCGGCGGCTGTCCAACCGGTGGGAACGTTCGCGGACAAGTCCTGCTTGGAGTCCTGTGAGAGCGCCGCGGCGCAAGTGACTATCAACAACACGACGGAGCTGAGCAATCGGGATCGGTGGATCATGGCAACTTCCTTCGTTTGGGTGGGCTACGGTTTCGTAGAGGTTTACCGGTCGCGGCTTTGGTTGGTTGTTTAGCCTTCGCGTTGTTGCGGCTACCGCAATGTCGTCTCGACCGCCGATAGTCCGCTTTCGGTCTCCCATTCATCCTTTACAGCGATAGGATATTACCACATGGCGAGCCAAAACAATCGTCGACGCAACTGGTGAACTGCCGTCTCCATCGCTCCAAAATCCAAAAGCTGTGACAGGTCCCAGCACTCCTAAATGTAGTAGGTAAGGGAGAGGCTCGCCGAGCGCTGCGGTTGTGCGTTACAATCTCGGACCCAACTCTTCAGCTTTCAACAAAGATCATTTGGAGATGATTCATGGACAGTCGTGCGGCGATCAAATTGGCGATTGATGCGGGAGAAATGGTGGCGATGGGTTACTTGGGAGACTTGAGCGATCAGGACTTGATGCGCCGGCCGCACCCCGATTGCAACCACATCAACTGGCAAGTTGGACATCTCATTGCAGCCGAAAATCAGATGACGAACCAGGCGATTCCCGGTTCGATGCCCCCTTTGCCGCAGGGTTTCGCGGAGAAATACACCAAAGAAACCGCATCCTCCAACAATCCAGCGGCATTCGCCGACAAAGCGGAATTGTTACGCGTTTATCGCGAGCAACGAGCTGCAACACTCGCGGCGCTCGACAAGCTGTCCGAGAGTGAACTCGACAATGCGACCGGAATCGAATACGCGCCAACGATCGGCGCCATGCTCTCCTTGCATGGCACTCACTGGGTAATGCACGCGGGGCAATGGGTCATTGTCCGCCGCCAATTGGGCAAACCCCCCTTGTATTAATCGCTGTCCGATAGCGGCGTATCTGCGAACCGTGGCGGTCTAAGTTCGAGTTTCGCACTTTTTCCGCCCTGAAAGGGCACAACATATCAGCCCAGGGCAGAGCGGAGCGGCGATAGTCGCGGAGCGCCGCCCTGGGTGGCCAATTCAAACAGCCAGACGCCCTGAAAGGGCAAAACAACGGTTGTATTGATGCCCTTTGTTGCGCCCTTTCAGGGCTTCGGAACCTGGGGTGACCGTTACCCAGGGCGACGCTACGCTCTGCCCTGGGCTGATTTATTATGCCCCTATGGGGCAAGCGGACTCGCAACCGTCCCGTTCCAGCCCTTCTTCAATTCTTTTAATGAGCACGCTCATTTTCTGTCTTGACTGGGTCGATAACGGTCGTATTATATGAGCGTGCTCACAATGCCACGGAAGTTAAAGTCAGTATCGGGATGCCAGCTATGCGAGTGACAGCCGAAGCGAAGGAATCGACGCGACGGAAGATATTGGACGCCGCCCAAGAGCTGTTTCGGTCGACGGGATTCGAGGCGACAACCACGCGGGATATCGCTCGGGCTGCCGGAATCGCGACGGGAACGCTGTTCAATTACTTTCCTACTAAGGAAGCGATCGTCACGACGTTGGTCATGGATTCGCAGGTTCACCCTACGCGCCGGCTGTCAACTGTGCGCCACGAGTCGCTGGAGGAGGCCTTGTTCGCAAATGCGGCGGCCGGGCTGCGGTTGCTCAAGCCTTATCGCAACTACTTGACGCCGGTGCTGGACACCGCGCTGTCGCCGCTGACAGCAACTCAGGGGAACGACGTGGGTCAGTCGCTGCGGACGGAACATCTCGAAACCGTGGTCGAGCTGGCGCGGCAACACCAACTTGAGGCGGGGCTGACACCCGTCGCGCTACAGATGTATTGGACGTTGTATTTGGGTGTGTTGTCGTTCTGGACAAACGATAAGTCACCGAAACAAGAAGATACTCTCGCTTTGCTTGACGAGTCGCTGGCAATGTTCGTCAGTTGGTTGCGCGGCGGCGAAGAACGATCGAACTAACCACTATTCCAAACTGAAGGAGCTTCGTATGTCTCCGACCGTAGCCGAATTGATGCGTGCCTTGCCGGAAGTTGATCAAGGAAAGGAAGCGCGGTCGGCATTGCCCGCGGTGTTGCACGAGTCTTCGCTGCGCCCGGTCCCCATCGGCCGCTGGCGGCGGTTGACGTTGCTCAGTTCTCTGCAAGCGAAGATTGCGGCGGCGTATCTGTTTTACTGGATTCGCGGGTGGTTCAAATCGGCCGATGAGAACAGCCGTTTGCTGGCGGAGACGCATTGGCGAACTGCGATCCGTGTCTTGGACTCGATGGGATATTTGCGCGGGGCGGTGATGAAGGCCGGCCAGACGTTGGCCAACTTCCCCGACATCGCCCCGCGGGAGTTCGTGGAGACTCTGGAGAAACTGCATTTCGACGCACCGCCGATGCATTGGTCGTTGCTGCGCGAGATGGTGTTCAACGAACTCGGTGACGAGCCGGAACACGTGTTCGCTGAATTCGACAAACAAGCGTTCGCCGCCGCGTCGTTGGGACAGGTGCATCGCGCTCGGTTGAAAACAGGTGAAGAAGTCGCGGTGAAGATTCAATACCCCGGCATTGCGCGGACGATCTCGGAGGACATTCGCAATCTCCTGCTGTTCATGTTGCCGAACCGCCTCGGGCGTGATTGGGAGAATGTGCGGGCCCAGTTCGACGATTTGCGGATGCGTTTGGAGCAAGAGGCGGACTATCAATTGGAAGCGGCGAATCTGCAAAAAGCGCGGGCGCTGTTTCGAGAAGAGGACGGCATCATTGTGCCGCGAGTCTATCCGCAGTACTCCACCGCTCGCGTTTTGACGATGGACATGGTCGGCGGCGTCCATATGGACCGATTTCTCGCTCGTCAGCCATCCCAAGACGAGCGGAACGAGGCGGGGCTCAAAATGGTGCGGGCATGGTATCGGCTGATGTATGCCGGCCGCATGCTCTACAACGACTTCCATCCGGGCAACTTCTTGTTCCTGGACGATGGACGCATCGGGCTGATCGATTTCGGTTACATCCTACCGCTGGATGACGAGCTGTGGGAACTAATGCGAGTCATCGACCGGCCACTCACGACAGGGCGGCGAGAGGATCGCATTACTGCGATGAAAGCCTGGTCTGGTCTGACGGACGAGTCGTCCGACCAGATGCGCGTGTACGAGGCTTTTGCAGAATGGAATTGGCGCGCTCGCGATTTCGATGGCCCCTTCGATTTCGGCGACGAAGCGGATTTCCGACGCGGCGTCGATCTGTTTATAGAGATGGTCCGCAAACGCTATGCGCGAGGCCACCGCACGACGCAGACCATCGCGCGAGGTAACTTCGGTTGGCGGTCGTTGCTGTATCGCCTGCGGGCCAGACTGGAAATTCGTCCGCTTGCCGAGGCGGAAATCCTGGCCACGGGCTGGGATCGTAGCGACTATGCGAGAAAGGGTCGAGAGTCGAGAGTCGAGGGCTGAGAGCCAGAAAGAGCGGAGGCGGAGGGCCCAGGGCGGAGAAACAGACAAAACAGGTGCTGCTGTCTTCTTCTGGCTCTCAGCCCTCGACTCTCGACTCTCGACCCTTCACATGTTGGTCAAGTCGTCTTCCGCTTTGCCGCCGATGAGGGTATCGAGCGCGGCAGCGAGCGCTTGAGAGTTGTCATTGGATTGGGCGTAGATGCGACAGATGCGATGGCTGACCGGCATCCGATTGTAGATCTCGTTGACGGCCAGCGGTCGGACGGTGTTGCGTGCGGAGTCGAACAGAAAATTCTGACCACTGGCTGGTCCGCGAGTGTGCGGCCGATGGATCCAGCGGGCAATGTCGATTCGCATCGGCACGCCGCGCAGTTCGGCCGGCAGATTCTCGCGCAGTTTCTTCTCGACCACTTCGCGGTCGCCAAAAATGCTACTGCGTTCTCGGTCGGATTCCGAGAACACCAGATTGCGCTGGCAGACCATCTTCCAAGGAATCTGCCGGTGCAGCAGGGCTTGCCACAGCGGACCTAGCCGGCGTTTCTCCGCGTTGTCACTCCTTGGCCAGCGGGCGACATCCACCAACAGCGACGACTCGGTGAATTCCCGATACTCAGCGAGATTCTCGAGCGGATTGCCAGGAAACAGTTGCCGCTTACTCGCCGCAAACAGGTCCGCGAGCGACAGATCGATGGCGCGCACGGTGCGGTGGAAGTAGATCGCGCCGAACAGATCGGCCCGGACGCTCATGAAGCGGATCAGCGAGTCCATGCCGCGATCGTGAATTGTCAATCCGGCGTCCGTGAAGAAGCTGTAATGCAGCAGCCGATCGAGGTCGAAGGCTTGCCGGCTATAGCCCGACATAAACGCATCACGCAAGACAAAATCGAGATTATCGATCGTGTAAATACCGCTCAGCAAACTGCGTAGCAGCTGCAGCCACTTGGGTTGTCCGCTGTCGTCCCCGTCACGTGGCCGCATAATCAGCCAAGCGATCTGCTGTGGATCGAGAAGTTCGTGGTCGGCGAGCCGGCCGTTGGGATTTCGCCGCAGTCCGCGAAGCAGTGTTCCCAACTCGTCACAGATAATCCGCGCTCCGATAATCTCGTGATTCAGTCCGTAGTCGCGCAGGAAGTATTCATCGAAAAAGTGACCGAATGGCCCGTGTCCGACGTCGTGCAGAAGCCCCGCCATGCGTACGAGCGTTTCGACATAACCGTGGCTAGGCACATCCGGACAAACCGCCGCCAGGCTGTCGTAAAGTCCGGCGACTGCGCGGCTGCCGAGGTGCATGACTCCCAGTACATGTTGGAACCGCGTATGTTCCGCGGTGGGAAACACCCACCACGCAGTCTGCAATTGGTGAATCTGCCGCAGCCTCTGCACCCACGGATGGTCGATGATTTGGCGCTCCGAGGTTTCGCCTGTGGCGAGTTCCGCGTTTGAGCAAAACGGGATGTAGCCATGAATCGCGTCGTGACTCAGATTTTCCAAATGATAAGCGCGCATGGGCGGATTATACCGGAAGCGGCCGCAGACGCTTGGTCCGACCGCGCGTGGATTCGGCTTCCGCCGCATCAATTTAAGTCGACAGTCTCAGGCCTGGTCGTTCGAATTTTAGGTCGGCCCCGGCGCGCCGCACCAAGCGCCGAAAGAAACTCGATGAATTGAAACAGGCGTGTTCGTGGAGTACCTTGTCCAATCCCGGCATAACCCAACGTGACGCGGGCGCTTGGGATGGTGGTGTCTCCTGACTCCCAGAGGGAGCCGATGCTGCAATCCCCGCTGGCCCAGGAACCGTCGTTCACGTGAATCGTTATGCCTGAACCAACTGTGAGGCGGTATGCCTAACCCATCCAAAAAACTTCTCCCGTTGCTGTTCCTTTTTTTCTTGGCAGTGGTCGCGTCAGCGATCGCGGATCCGCCCGATCCACGCGGAATCAGTTTATCAGCCAATTCAACGGGTGTGAGACGTTACACCCTGGGCAAATGGTCATCCTTGGCGGTGCAAGCGGTCAATCGCATGGACGTGGAAGGTATCGGGACACTTTCCGTGTACTTTGACAAGGAAACGCAATACCAATTCGCACGCCAAATGTGGGTACCGCCGAAGTCCCAACGGACGACCTGGCTCCCGATTCGCGCACCGGCGAAAATCGATCCGCAGCGTGGGAGCTTCGACATGACCATGATGCCGCTTGTCGAATCCTCAAACCGAGAAGTGATTCGGCGTCGCGAGGGGGAGGAGATGCTGCGAAGTTTGCCGTTGCTTGCTGATAGAGAATTGATCAAGACGGCCGCGATCTTTCGCAAAGCGATGCCGGATGGACATGGTCGGATCGAAGACCTTGATGCGGACGCCTACGAGATGTGGGCCACTGCGCGGGAGTCCGCGGAGTTTACCCGCGTGATCATGGAATTCTCGGATGACTTTATGCCACCGCATCCCGTAATGTGGGAATCGCTGGACCAGATGATTCTTTGTGGTGATCGAATCGTCGAAGACTCGGTGGGATTGGCAGCACTTCGCGACTGGCTATTTCGGGGTGGACAACTATGCGTTTTCTTGGATCGCACCAGCCCGGAGACAGTTGCCGCCATCCTCGGTCACGCGAACAGTTACCGTGTCGTTGATCGAGTCGAGCTGGACGATTTCACAATTCAGGAATTGACGCAACCGAGTGGACAACCTGCTACCGACCGGCGTCGATTTGAAACACCCATCGACTTTGTGCGCGTTGTCGCGGACGGAGCCGACGTTCAATGTCGAATTAGCGGCTGGCCGGCAGCATTCTGGCAACCGGCTGGTAACGGGAAGGTTTTGTTCCTCGCTCTCGCGCCAAACGGTTGGCTCCCCGCGCAAATTCTCCCCGGATGGGAATCGTTACCGGAGTTTAAGGACCCGGAATTTCGCAGCACGATCGCTTTGAACTCGGTGGGTATGCAATTCTTTCAACAGCGTTCCGCGGAGCCAAATGCGAGTGAGGTCATCAAGCCGATCTTGCAAGAGCAGATTGGCTACCGTATTCCCAGCCGCTCGCTGGCGACCGGGTTACTCGGATTGAACGGACTGGGATTGGCGATCGGCGGCATCTGGCTTGCGCGTCGCAACCAGCTCGATCGGTTGGCGTTGCTAGTTCCGATTCTGGCCTGTATGACCACCGGAGTCTTCCTGCTGATTGGCTCGTTCAACAATCGTAGCGTTCCGCCGTCGGTCGCGTTTACGCAACTGGTGCGGTTCATTCCGGAAGCCAGTTCCGCGCACGTTTCGGGGTTGGCCGCGATGTACCAGCAGAATACTAATGATCTTCAGATCGCGGGCGGCCCGCACGGATTGTTGTTGCCGTTGACTAAGCCGACCGACGGCACCACGCACCGACTGCTGTGGACCGATTCGGATTATGGTCATTGGCTTAACGTATCACTTCCGGCCGGCAGCGTGCAGTTTGCGACCTTTGATCAAAGTATCCGTTTGGAGAAGCAAATATCGGCTCGGGGCAAATTCGGCCCGGAGGGCTTCGTCGGCCACTTGCCTGTAGCCGACCTGCCCGACGCGGCCGACGCCTTGATCGCCTCATTGCCATCGCCATTATCGGGTGTGCGATTGCAGCCAGATGGGTCGTTCGTCGTGACTCCTCAGGATGTTTTTTCTGCAGGTCAGTTTCTGGACGGAACGGTGGTGTCGGACGCAAGTCGGCGCCGCCAGGACGTCTATCGCAGCTTGCTGACACAGAACGACAAGTTGCAGTTTGCCGCGCAACCCACGTTATTCGTCTGGACGCAACCGCTGCCTGGGGTG
>CAZFLF010000294.1:0-7666 GCA_964519825.1 uncultured Pirellulaceae bacterium
CAACCGGAACCACGCAATCGCCCGCGGAAAATGCTGCATCAATCCAACGTTTTGCGGGACAGCCCGATGGTGCTCAAGCGACTCAGGACGGTTTGTCATGAGTGCGCAAACACGTTGCCACTTCTGACGCGAAGTCGTTTTTTGCCGATCGGGTCAATGTGCGCGGCGGTGGGGCGACGTGGACGAACGACGCGTCTGAGATGGCGAGCCTTCCCAGCTACAGCCGTCCCGACAAAAGACGGTTCTTTAACGGTTCGCTGGTGACGACTTTCTGAGACTACCTGTCGCATTTTAGCAGTCGTGCGTCGCTGTGTCGGACTGGCATACGCAAGGGGACATTGGGAATCTATTTCGGTCAGCGCCAGCAACTGCGTGGGGCGGTCGGCAAACGGTCGGTTGACTACGGACGCAATTTCGCGCCGCGGAGCGCGTCGGCCGCGCGTGCAAAGCGTTCGAAGGCCCGTTCGTATGCGGCGCAGTCGACGGCTAGTGCGAACTCCGTTTCAAACAACACCGGAAAAAGCCGGAGCGCAGACTCGTGATCGATCCGCTTAAACGCGAAGACCAGACCCCAGGTTAGGAGTCCACCCGAACCACCCGCCGTGAGGATCGCCTTGATCAGGTCATAGCCTTTCACGCTGATCAGGCAGGAGACGAACACGAGCAACAACAATATCCCTGTTGTGACGCAAAGTGCCAAACGCCGTTCGAAACGTAGCCTTTCGCCTTCGGCTACGAATTCTGGCCGGACCGCCGCGAGCGCGTCCGCAGCGCATTGGCGTAGGATCTTGAGGCGTTCCTCGGTGCATTCCTTCTCCGCCGCGGAGTTCCGAGAGCCGAAGTGAAATTGCCCAACAAAGGGCTGAAAGAGCCTATCCCAGTTGATCCGTCGGCTCGAACGTGGCGGCAACGCCGTCCAATTGAATCGGTCCTGTAAGTCGCTCATTCGCGGATCCTCCGGCCGCCCCAGCGCCACTGTAGTCGCAACGCGGGGGTTCCCAGAATCACGTAAGCGTTTAAGTTATCATTTCTGACGTGCTCACGCGACGTGTCGTCGTAGTGTACGACGCCCAAAGCCGCCCTATGCAGTGCGGCCGCCAGCGTGGGTCCTTCGCCGCGGCCGCTTCGCCACTCGCGACAGAAACGCGGGAGAAACTCCAAGCCGATTATGGCATCCTGACGTTCGAGCACTGAGGCCACGCACGTCACGCCCGAATTCACGACCTCATACAGCAGCGATTCTGGCGCCGCGGCAAGGTCGCCGAGCTGGCAGCCAAGAACCAGCATCAGACGGCACCGAATCTGTTGCAACGCCCGCCAGTCGCGTGCGGTGAAATCGTCGTTCCCGAGGCGAAAAGTACCGGCTTGCGCGTGGGCGGCAACAATCACCACGTCCGAGTTTTCGCACGCTTTGGCCAGCTCGTCGCGATCAGAGACCGACACTCTTTCAATAACCCGAAAGCCTGAGCCCTGAAAATTTTCCGCGGTTCGCTTCACCAGTTGATCCAAGAGTGGAATATATGGATCGTGTCCGCGACTTTGGAAACTCAGCGCGGTAACAACCAGCGGGCCGCGCCGCTGCGCGCGGACGCGGCGCGCCTCGTCCGCGCCATCGCCGATGATCCCTGAATAAATGAGTCCGTCGGGCGCGGTCCATGGATCAGACAGGCATCGATTCCAATGGAACCGCAGGAGCGGCTTGTCGACGTGCATGAGCACGAAGTACGGATCAGCCCCGTTGCTCGCCGCGTGATCCCGGAACGCTTGCCGCAGTCCGGCAAATTCCTGCGCATCGGGTGGGATGGATACGATCCGGTCAGCCGGTTCGCATGCGCCTCGCAGCCGCGCATGCGCCTCGCCGTCGACGCGCAGAAAGACAACGCTCTGCGCGTTAACATCGGCAAAGTCCCAGTGAAAGCCCAGCGGGAACAGCAAGCGATGGTACAGCTCTGTGGAAACGGCTATGCCGATGATCACCATGATGAGAACCGCTGCTCCGGTCCCGATCACCCACCAAACCGGTTCGGTAGCGGTCCTTATGTTGAACTCAGATAACAAGTGCTGTCGGGCGAGTGTCAGTGCGGAGTCGTCGCGAAAATAAGGGGAGTGACGGAGTACGAGCTCAGCATTCGCCAAATCCGCGATGATCGTTTTGAGATCAGGCGTCTCAACCAACGAAAGATCAAACCGGTCATCTTCCGCGTCGTTTTGCATCCGAGATAGAGACTCGAAGATTGATGACAAACACTTGGCCGAAGGATCACCGATGTATCGTTCTTTTGCCAATTTGCTTAGCGTTGGAATGCCCCGCGCTACGGCAACCGGGTCACCTTTGCCCACTTCCGTCAAGGCCTCAACTGCAGCCTCATTTACGTACGGATTGTTCAAGAGCTTAAGAATCGCAGGGATTGCCGGATGTGCTTCGGGGCCTATTGTCTTGAGTGCGTGGCAGGCCCTGTAAATGCTACGCTCCTTCGCTTTGAGGCGTTCAACTAGCCGAGTGACGACTTGATTGCCGTACGCTGCCAACGATGTCGCCACGCTTTTGCCGACATCGTCATTCTCATCCTGATCAATCGCTGACAACAGAGCAATGATGATTTCCTCGCTGAATGGGGATCGATACCAAGAGAACTTTCCGAACGACTCTGCGCAAGCATGGCGGACAAACACAGATCGGTCCTTCAATCCGGCGGACAAAGCCTGAAGCGATTGCAGGGTCGCGGATTTGCTGCCGAGTGATTCGAATGCAGCACCTCGAATTGTTTCCAGTTCATGGCGATTATTTGCGATGTCAACTAGGGTTGGGGAAACCGATTCATCATCAAACGCATGTTCCATTAGCAAGCTAATTGCAGCCAGCCTCCTACTTTCGGTTTCGGCGAGCGAGCGTGCCACTGTCAGCAAGAACGGTTCACTGTCATTAGCGACTAGTGTTAGCACGTAACGTAAGTAGGAATCCGCGTTCAAATCCGACTTTACCAACGATTGAGTGAAAACCTCTGCAATGAATTCGTTCGTTTGTTCGGGCGAAAGTGCCTCGCCCAATTGACGGTTCCGGGCTCCACTGAGAATGCGAACGATCGCCTGTGTAATCTCCTTCCTAATCTCTTCATCCTCTGTTCTCAACGCAGTGGCAAGATCAGGAAGGATTGGAAAAGCTGAATACTCAAAGCCACCCCTCGAGAGTTCGCGCGCGGCTCTGACCTTGGTATCTCCCGACTCTTCTTTCAATTGGCGGATTAGCTGATCGAGTCGCTGCTGGGAATCGTCCTGTACGAGTGATTCACTACTGGCGATCGCCCGAGTTGTCAAACACAGCAGGAGGAACTTCGCGATTGGCATCATGAACTGACCTCGCTTACATCGAGGATAAGATTCTATAATTTTAGTGTTCGTAACTCTTCAGTTGTATGCAGCAGATGATCTTTGCTAGTTCTTGGTTATCGGGTACTTCTTACCATCTCACATGGCAAGGAGGCCCGTGTGGTCTCGACTCAGGAGATTACTCTGGGTCCGAATCTTACCACCGAGGAGGCCCAGGCGATTTACGAGCAGGGGCCCGAAGCGGTGGTGTTTGCTTTGTTGCAAATGGCCAAGTTGCTGGCCGAGCAGCGCCGCAAGCCGGGAGATTCTCCGTCGACGCCATCCGCGATGAAGCCGGTTTACCACAAGGAACCGACGCCGCGGCGGCGCAAAAAAGCCGGGCGCCTGGAACGGACACCCAGGCAGTCACCGGTGCCAACCACCCGTCATCCATCAATGGGTCGTATTGCGGCTGGAACGCTGCCCAGTGTGCCAGAGCCGGGTGACGCCGTGCCAGCAAACGCGGACGCGGATCGTCGAAGACATTCCCGAGAACATCAACCCCGTCGTCACCCAATTTACGATTCACCGCGACTGGTGCCCTCAGTGCCGCCAGCGCGGGCATTTTGGCAACCACCCTTAGGCCGTCGTTGGAGATTTGCGTTCCGCAGATGTCGAGCACAAATAGCGAAGGCAATCGAGCAATTCTCTGGAGACCCACATCCGAAACACGAGTATTGCCAAGCCACAATTCCTCCAATCGCGAGCAGCCAAGGATATTCTCTAAACCGTCGTCGGTCACGTCGGCGCGTTCGAGGTTTAGTACGCGAAGTTGTTTGCAACCGCGAATATGCGAGAGTCCTTCATCCGTAATGGACGCGCCGCCATTTATGGAGATGATTTCAAGGCCGGTTAGCGAATACTTGGACAAAAGCGATATCGAATCGTCATCATACAACGTGACGGAGACGATTCTTCGAAATGGGTCAGCCCCGAGGATTCTTTGAGACCAACTGCCAATCCATGTTGTCCTTCGTGGAAACGGTGTAAGCCGTGAAACGCCGCCATAGAATTGGTTTGCGTATGCAATTTCTCCCCCAGCCCGCACGATCGCTTCTGCCGCTCGATCTTCAAAACGAGCGCGCTCCAGCCGCCAAATGAACCAGGCAAAAACAGCGGCCAATAGCGTCGCAAGAACCAATAGCCCGCGCACGGAGAATTGGCTCCAGCGTTTTTTAGGCTCTGGTCTCATGCGCCTCACGATATTCCCTACGCGGACGACCGTCGATAAGACGTCTAATTTCACCCGGCAACAACCGAAACGGAGCAATCGATGAAGCACGTCGCCACGGCCAGACAATACTGGCTCTTCATCGGCAGTGCCTAGGCCGGCTAGCCTAGGCCCTGGCGGTAAATTGCGCTCACGTCTCGCGCGCGTCGGTCACATCGACATGTGCGCCACCGACGCAGGTTACGGATGATGCACAAATACGTCCGGACATCGACATGCGACGGATAGTCCCAACAAGTCGTCGCGCATGAAACACGCCATTAAACGACCGATTTCCGGAACAGATGAGTCGACACTTGGTATACATTGTCTGATTGACGCGAGTAAGGCGCGAGAATCCTGCGAACTCCCGAGTTCAAGAATTTGACCGGCAACAAACATGTCGGACACTGGAAAAAAGTTGCTTCCGGATTGTAGTGCAATGCAACGACGAAGACGCGTAGGGCGTTTGATCGTCGTTGTTACCACGATCGGCGTTATCGTTCTTGGAATCGCAGTGTCGTTTCCCATTCGGCGGCACTACATTGCAAAGGCAGCCGTTCAGACGCAACAGGCGGCGCAGTACGCTTTCGTCGAGCAAATCAAAAAGCTGGGAGGGAAGATTCGCTACGCATCTCATGTCTCGGAGGATTCTCTCGAACTCGCATCGATTGATCGTATTGACTTGTCTGGCACAGCCGCCGATGGTTCCGTAATCAAAGCGTTTCCAGGGCTGAAGCACCTGCAGCGATTGTTGCTGGATGACACCAAACTGCAACCGGGAGATCTTGAGCCGCTCGCTGGGTTGGCCAAGCTGGAATCGCTGTCGCTCGCCCGAACTACCATCGGTCGCTCGGACATTGCTTGTATTTCGAAGCTGCCAAAATTGAAAACGCTTTCGCTCGAAGGCACCAGCATTACCGATACGGACGTGGAGCCTTTGATGGGATTGAGAGCGTTGACGAGTCTTGATATTTCGCGGACGAGGTTGACGGCTGATGGAACAAAGATTCTGCAGGGTCTTTCTGCGTTACAGACAATCACACTGGATGACCAATGCATTACGCCGGAATCCGTTGTGTGTCTGAGCTCACTCAAGAATCTGCAAATGGTCGAAATCTGCGTGGCCAATGGCCTGGGTAAGGAATCTCGAGTACTAGTTTCTGGGAAGTTGAAGGCATTCGTGGTCGGCATCAATCCACAAGGGGTGAAGCTGTGGGAAGCGGACAGTCCTTGGGATGAAACACTAGCTGGAGTCGTTGACGCCGTGGAGATGGAGTTTCCGTTGGATGCGAAGGAGGTCGAACGCTTGATTCGTGCCTTGGGTGACAAGAATTTCAAACGGCCTGTACCCTTTTTTCCCTTCCAACGCGGCGCCAATCAAATGTCGGAACCTGTGGGTCCGGCGATTACGTCGTGTGAGCAATTCATCGAGGCTCTGCGACTTAGGGAAGTAATGCCGAAAAGCGTGCGAGTTTTTGCGAGGGATAGGTTCACTACAAGGGATATCCCGGTATTGGTCGAAGCGATGCGAACCTATGAGTACTCAGGCCAAGGAGACGGTTTGTTATGGTGGGGCCCGTTTCTACTGGCCCAACATGGGCTGGACGATCCAGCGGCAATCGAGCAGCTCGATAGATTGCTAAACCACAGTCACCCACGTGTCCGAGGAGCGGCCGTCTACTCCCTCGGCCAAGGCCATGCCCGCCAGCTGTACACCGATTGGTTTCCTAGCGAAAAACTGGTTGAGTTTGCGGTTCCACATTTAGTGCGTCTCAGTCTAGACGAGGATCTACCGGTGCGTGGCAGCGTTGCCGAGGTGCTCGGTGACTTGGCTGCTCACCATCCGAAGTATTCCCCTCAGGCAATGACAGGTCTGGTCAACATCCTTCGCCAAGGCAACGGCTACTCGTACACAATTCGTTCGATTTCTCGGATCGCCGAAGTCAACACCCAAGCAGCACTGGCAGTGGTTCCTGAGCTTCGTGGCCTGCTGAAAGAACCTCCTCCTGATTTTTCGAAAGAGAACGCAAAACGCGAACTTCGTCCCGGCACTCTGGAGAATTCCTTCCGATCGTCGATTCAACAGGCAATCGGTTGCATTGCGAAATACAGTCCACCGCTTGCTTTAGAGATCGTACGGGAGGCTCGAGCCAACAATCTTTATCCCCCTAATTTGGAATTCAGTTCTCCGGAGAACCGCGAGGCAGTCGAAATCCTATTGCATGATCTGTTAGCGGGAGACGAGCAAAGCAAGAGCGCTGCACTAGGCCTACTGTCCATTTGCGTGCAGATCCGAGACTGGCGATCCCAACCGCCAGCGACGTCGTCGCCTAACAACTGATGTCCGCACGCATTAACGAAGTGGCATGCCAGTAGGCAAAGGAGTACCGTCCATGATCGTTGCCCGACCGAGTTGTCCATTGACGATGCTCGCGCTGTTGATACCGTCTCTGTTGATCGCCCAAGATTCCGAACCGAGAAAGGCGGACGCGGAGAAGGAAGAAACGTTCGAACGCAAATTGATTGACCGGACAATCAGAGAATTCAAGTTCCACCTTGGCGACAAGAACACAAAGCCGATGGAGTCACGTGTTATCCTGCGCTGGCCGAATGCGGTTCGACAAGTAGATAACGGGGCGACAGCGATTTGGATCGAAAAGGGCCGTCCCCAAGCGGTGTGCTGCGTTTGGACAGATCGCGGATATCTCAGCTTCTGCTTCGGGCTGCTTTCGTCAGGTCCTGTGCTGGCGGAGTTGGACGGGCGATCGCTCTGGTACCCCAAACGCGCGGGACCATCGATCACCAATTTTCGGCCGATTCCGGATGCGCCGGCGCCCGCGAAGACCGCCCCGGAGCGTCTCCGGCAGATGAAAGAGCTCGCGCGGCGTTTTCGTTCAAACATGGTTGATCCCGCCGGGAACCACGAGACGCTTCGGTTGCTTCCGAGTGCCATTTATCGGTACGAAATCGCCGGCGGGCAAGAGCAACAGCCCGACGTGTGGGATGGCGCACTGTTCGCTTTCGTGATGGGCACGGACCCGGAGTCACTGTTGATGATCGAAGCCCGGCGGACGGCGAACGGGGACC
>CAZFLF010000295.1:0-7615 GCA_964519825.1 uncultured Pirellulaceae bacterium
CATCATGTCATGGGCGAAGCCGGAGGAGCACGCGGCGTCTGGGGCTACGTGCAAGGCGGCATGGGAGGCTTGGCCGACGCGTTGGAACGAACATGCGACGATTTGCATGTCGAAATTCGCCGTGATGCGGCGGTGCGTCGCATCCTCGTACAAGACGGCCGAGCGCGGGGAGTCTCCCTCGCCGACGGAACGGTGATCGAAGCTCCCGTCGTGGCGTCAACCGTTGACGCACATCTCACCTTCGAGCGATTTCTGGAGCCCGCCGAACTCCCCCTCGACTTTCGCCAGGCCGTATCTCGCATCGATTACTCATCGGCTTCGATGAAGATCAACCTGGCATTGTCCGAGCCGCCGCGGTTTTCCTGCTTGCCGTCGCCCGGCGTAGGCCCACACCATCATGGCACGATGCATATCGGCCCGACGATGGACTACATCGAGCGAGCGTATGACGACGCGAAGTACGGCCGTCCCAGCGCCGAACCGATTCTGGAAATCACCATGCCGTCGAGCGTCGACACAACGGTGTCGCCGCCAGGAAAGCATGTGGTTTCCCTGTTTGTTCAATACGCGCCGTATCGTCTCGCGGGGGGGAAACACTGGGACGAGATCAAAGAGGATTTTGCGGATCGCTGTGTGGCGTTGCTGGCCCGGTATGCTCCGAACGTGCCCGCCGCGATTGAACATCGCCAAGTGTTGAGTCCGCTTGACCTGGAACAAGTCTTTGGGTTGACCGGCGGTAACATTATGCAAGGGTCGATGAACTTCAACCAACTCTACGCCTTCCGGCCGGTCCCAGGGTGGGCAGACCATCGCACGCCGATTCGCGGACTGTATTTGTGCGGCGCGGCAAGTCATCCCGGCGGCGGCGTCATGGGGGCGTGTGGCAAAAACGGCGCGGCAGAGATTCTCCGCGACGGTTGAGATTGGCTAGTACTTTACGATGCACCACAGAGCCGCTAAACCATCACGCCAATTGATCTTTTTTCCTTCGGAAAATGTGCGTCGAGCGTAACTGATCGGACGTTCGAAGAAACGCACATTCCCCTTTCGCAACAACCGGGCCGTCATTTCCAACTCGATACCGAAGCGCTGTTCACGGAGGGACGGAGCAATTTCTTGAATCAATGAGCGGCGGAATAGTTTGTAGCAGGTCTCGACGTCGGTGAACTTGCGTCCGTGTCGCAGATTGAACAACTTCGTGATGAGTTGATTCACTGCCAGGTGCCACAACGGTCCGACCTGCCGATCGTTTCCGCTGAACCGACTGCCGTAGACCACGTCCGCGACATCTTCGACGATCGGCTGCAGCAGGTACCGGAAATCGCGCGGGTCGTATTCCAAGTCCGCGTCTTGGACCGTGACCACATCGCCGGTGGCATGCTCGAATCCCGTGCGCAATGCCGCTCCTTTACCCTGATTCCGCTCGTGCAAGACGATCCGCAAATCCGTTTGGGCGGCGAGATTTCGCAGGGCGTCGCGAGTTCCGTCGGTGCTGCCGTCGTCAACCACAATGATCTCGCAAGGCAATTCGGTGTCACGCACGCGTTGAATCACATGCGCAATTGTCCGTACTTCGTTGAAGCACGGGATCACGACGGACAAGACAAATCCCTCGGGCAAGCGAAATATTCCGAGCCGCCGGCAAACATCCGCGCCCAGCAGTTGCTCAGCATCACGCGCGGGCAAACCATCGGCGGACACGCTCCACGGATTGCGCTCGAGGGAGCCGGCGTCGGGAACCACCGGTGGCGCTGAGTCCGAGGAATTTGGCCCTTGGCGGGAGCTAGAGTGCATGAATTCGGGCCACAAAGATTCTTGAACGCATAGCAATGTCCACAATACTACAGTACGCCTGATCTTCAATGATGTTCAATCTAGTCGTCGGAAAAAACTTTCGAAAAGCTTGGTTGACATTTTTGAAACGCATCGCACAATGTGGCCCCGTTGGTTGCGACTTAGCGAATTCTTCACGCCAGGTTCGCTTGGCGTTGTTGGGCCGGGTGGCTCTTACTCGGCAGGTATTGAAAATGATTGTGGACTTATCAAACTGCGCTCGACGTCTGCGCGTCGCGATCGTTCTTCCCCCCTCGCGATGCTCGCAGCCGAGATCCACTGTCGGTGTTGAGCTGTGCAGCTTGACGACTCAGTGCAGCTTGACGACTCAGTGCAGCTTGACGACTCAGTGCAGCTTGACGACTCAGTGCGCTTTGACAACTCAATGTGCCTTGTCGGCCCGGTCCGATTTTTCGACTCGATTTTCAAGCAACAGGGGGGCGGCGACCGATTGGAGCGACAGTCGACGGCTTGATCTCAGGTCGTTGTTCGGAGGCTCCCCCCTCGTTCTCATGCAACTGCGCATGGATTGCGCGGAATTATCGGCGGCGGCGGAGACCGGATGTCTTTCGCCGCCGCTTGTTTTGCGGCTCCCGCGCGCCGCAGCTTAGGCCCATCCATGGCCACCTGCCTCATTGGACTCGGCTCCAATCTCGGTGATCGTACGACGAATTTGGAACAAGCAATCCAACTGCTTTCCGCCAGTACCGGGCGATTGCTGGCGCAAAGCACGCCGCATACGACGAGGCCGGTTGGCGGTCCACCGAGCCAATCCGACTATCTCAACGCAGCCGCGCTGATCGAGACCGACCGCTTGCCGACCGACTTGCTAGCTGCGCTGCAACAAATTGAACGACAACTGGGTCGGCAACGGACCGATCGTTGGGGTCCGCGCTCGCTCGATCTCGATCTATTGCTTTACGACCAGTGCGTCTTGGACTCACCGACGCTTGTGATTCCCCACCCGCGACTGGCATTTCGCCGTTTCGTCCTGGCGCCGGCGGCGGAAATCGCAGCGGAGATGATCCATCCGACGACAGGCTTCTCGCTTCGTGAACTGTTGGCGCGACTGGGTGGCAAGCCCGTCCATGTGTCGGTCGTCGGGATCGACGCTGCGACGATTGCCCGCAGCGCGGCGCGCCAGGTCAACGGAGTCTTTTTGGAGCGTCCGGCAACGAGCGGCACTTTCTCGGCCCCCAAGACGCTAGAATTTCTGCGAGACGGCGTCCGGTTGTGGGAAGCCGCAATTGGCAAACAAGGTCGCGCGATCATTAGCGATTTCTGGATTGGCGAAGTCTGGGCGGGATCGGACGACCCTCAGCCTGCACAAGCTTCGTCAGAATGTCAGACCGTCTGGCGCACCTTGCCGGCTCAACTGGCGGCGCCGCATTTAGTCACGTGGCTCGAACCTCAGGATGAGACGGCGCACAGCCGGTTGGATCGACTGCGACGCTGCGTATTTCAACCGCGACAGTTTCCAGTGCTGACGTGCCGTGAAATCGGAGTTGATGCCGCAGTGGCCGAAATCGCCGCCGCGGTGGAGGCGATGGAATAGTGACAGTTGTTCCAATATTGTGAACCGAGCATCACATGCTGCGAGTTGAAGTACGAACAGGAACGCTAATCTTCGCTGATCTACACTAAAACCGACCCGACTTAACTAGCAGGCATCAGTGTTCCTGACTCCTTCTTATTGAAACTTGGAAGTACTGAGTGATGGCAACGGCTCCCGATTCGAATGCCGGCGACGACAGTTCCCCGCGCGTCGTCTGCACGGTGCCGGAACTGCGAACGATTGTGGCGGAATTGCGGCGCGCTGGGAAACGATTGGGGCTCGTGCCGACGATGGGGGCGCTGCACGACGGGCATCTGAGTCTAGTGCGGGCATCGCGGCGCGAATGTGATGCGACGCTGGTAACGATCTTCGTCAATCCGACGCAATTCGGCCCACACGAAGACTACACTAAGTACCCGCGCACGGTGGCGGCTGATGTGGAACTGCTGGCCCGAGAGCAGGTCGATGTCGTGTTTGTGCCGTCACGTGAGCAGATGTACCCCGAGGGATCTTCGACTTGGGTGGAGCCGCCGAGTGTCGCGGCGCCGCTGGAAGGAATCTGCCGGCCCGGACATTTCCGCGGAGTCGCCACGGTGGTATTGAAGTTGTTCCAGTTGATTCCAGCGGATGTTGCCTTCTTCGGCCAAAAGGATTTTCAGCAGTGTCGAGTCATTGAGTGCATGGTCGCAGACCTGGACGTGCCGATCGAAATCCGGCGGTGTCCGATTGTGCGCGAGCCGGATGGTCTGGCGCTAAGCTCGCGCAATCGGTTTCTGTCAACCGAGGATCGCCGCCAGGCGATGGCTATTTCGCGGTGTTTGCGGGCCGGGCGGCAACTGATTCAGGGGGGCGAGCGTCACTCCCCGCTGATTCGAGACGCGATGCGAATGGTATTGACTGACGCGGGGATCACCAGGATCGACTACGTTGCGATCGCCGACCCCGACACGCTGATCGAAATGGCACAAGTGGACGGACGCGCCGTGTTGCTGGTTGCAGCCCAAGTAGGTTCCACCCGGCTCATCGACAATTGCTTGATTGACTAGAATCACGACCTCCAACGCCACGACTGAGTCAGGAATCGAATCATGAAACCTTCGGAAGCCTCGCGCATGTATTTCGACCGCGCTGCGGACCTGGTCGACTTGGATAGCAGCATGCGCAAAATGCTGTTGATTCCCAAACGCGAAGTCCAGGTGCAGATACCCATCGAACTGGACAATGGACAGCTCGAAACGTTCATCGGGTATCGCGTGCAGCACGATGATTCGCGTGGCCCGATGAAAGGGGGCTTTCGCTACCATCCCGACGTCAATCTCGATGAAGTCCGGTCCTTGGCGACGCTGATGACGTGGAAGACGGCGGTGGTCAACTTGCCGTTTGGCGGCGCAAAGGGGGGTGTCGGCGTCGATCCGCACCTGCTCAGTCACCGCGAGTTGGAACGCTTGACGCGGAAATTCATCGACCAAATTCACGACATTATCGGTCCGCGCGAAGACATCCCTGCCCCGGACATGGGCACCAACCACGAAACGATGGCTTGGATTCGCAGCCAGTGGGAGCGGTATCATGGCTTTAGCCCGGCGTGTGTCACCGGGAAGCCGGTTGAAGCCTACGGCGCAGAGGGGCGCGAGGAAGCCACCGGGCGCGGCGTCGGTATCTTGGCATTCAAGCTGTTCGGACGCCTGATGCGCAAACCACAGGAAACGCGAGTCGCCATTCAAGGATTTGGTAACGTCGGCTCGCACGCCGCGAAGTTTTTGCACGAATCGGAATTCAAAGTGGTCGCCGTCAGCGACGTCAGCGGCGCCTACTTTCGCCCCGCCGGCTTGGATATTCCGCGCCTGCTACGTTATTCACTGGACCATCGCGGCAGCCTGGCGGGCTTCACCGAAGCGGACAAGATCACCAACGAGCAACTCCTGCATCTCAACGTGGAGTTGCTGGTGCCGGCAGCAATAGGAGGGGCTATCACCAAGGACAACGTCGAAGGGGTCAAGGCGGGAATCATCATTGAAGCCGCCAACGCACCGATCGATCCCGATGCCGACCAACTATTGCAGAACCGCGGCGTCGTCGTGCTGCCGGACATTCTAGCCAACGCCGGTGGCGTCACGGTGAGCTATTTCGAGTGGGTGCAAAACCTGCAGTACTACAAATGGAGCTTGAATCGCGTGCGGCAGGAACTCGACCACGTTTTGACCCAGGCATTCGACCAGGTCTGGCAAGAATCGATCGAATGGAACGTGAATCTGCGGACCGCGGCATACATCATCGCCCTGCGGCGAGTCCATCGCGCCACGATGCTGTCCGGATTGTGACGCTACCAGCCACGCCGAATTTAACGAGTAGCACTGTTGCGCGAGTGGTGCTGACCTTGGCGCATTCCATCAGCCCGGTAACTTCGTCAACGCTATAGAACTTGAGACGCTCGACTTGCACGTCAGCCGATATGCCAACGATGGATGCCATTTGGTACGAAACCGTTCCCAGTAGTCGCTTGTTGTCGCGCGGGACAACCTCACTTTGCCGCGGACTGATTTAGGGAATTTTGAACTGACCTTATCCAAATTGGGTCATTTTGAAGAGGCCATCTATGTCAAGTTCCAGTGGTTCGATTGGTGGGCTGAACGATGCCCAGCAGATTTCGGTGCAATCCCAAATCCAGTTTTCGATCATGGCAAAACAACTGGAAGCTCAACGCCAGTCTGGCCAAGCGGTCACCGATTTGCTTGACGCAGCCCTGCAACTCAGCAAGGAAGCCGGCAAGGGTGCGAGCTTTGACGGCTCCGTTTAGTCCAGGTCGGCGATGCCGAATTGAGACGCACCTCGCCAGCACCGTGGCATGCGGGTCAGCCTGTCATTCCGCTCGTTTCACTACGGCAACGCGCGAATCCTGATTTCTTTGAACTCCACCGGCGCCCCTTCGGACTCCAAGCACAGAAAGCCCGTTCGCGGCTCGCAGTTCGTCCCACCGGAGACTTCCTCGCCATTGACCCATAAGCGGATCTCGCCGTTGATGCCGCGAACGTAGTAGTGGTTCCACTGATCCACTCCCTTGCTCAACTCTTTGGTAGGAAAACTCCGCTCGCCATTCGGCGACACCGGCGGGAACGGCTGCATCTTCGACTTACCGACCGGGAATACATCGCCATTGGTGGTGAACCAGTCCGCCTTTTTGTTGGACCGTTTTTCATAGAGTTCTTTGAAGCCGTGGTCCAGCACCTGCACTTCAATCCCGGCCGGCGGAAGCTTTCCACGGGGCAAGTCGGTTAGAGCCTCCGGGGGGGACCACACGAAAATTCCCGAGTTGCCACCGGAACTTCGATGGCGCCACTGGGCGACGAGTTCGAAGTTGGTGTATTGCTGTTGTGTGCGCAAGACGCCGACCGGTTTTCCTGTGCAATACACCACCCCTTCCTTCCAAGTCCAAGTGTCGGGGTCACAGTTGACATGCGTGAAATCAGCTTCTCCCAGTGTCTTCCAACCGGGTCCCGTACCGTCAATGGAGGCCCGGGGAAGTGCCGCGCTTTCCTCGGCCCCCGCCCAACTCGCCAGACAGCACAAACACGCGAACGCCGCCCAATAACTTCGATTGCCAATGAACCTCATCGTCGTGGTCCTTTTCAGCCAAGTGTGTCGGTTGGAACTCTCGCCGGCCAAACTCGCGATTCGGGTTGCCAAGTTATGGCGGCGCAACATTCGACAACATGATACTGTGACGGATCGACGCCGACGACAACCGTGGCCGCGTCTCTCCGAGACGCGCGGCCCCGATTAGCAGCCGATTCACCATGCTAGGCAGCGCGTCTCGGTGAGACGCGGCCACGAGTTACACTCGATCTGAAACTGGGTGCGAGCACATGGTTTCGATGGCCAGAATGCCGTTGAGAAACAACTCGCCCATGAGCTCCCACGACAGCTCCTGATCGAAGATGCAGCCGGCTCCCCACCGTCCATCATCTTGCAACCGGCACCAACGCACGGTCACCGGGATCGTGACACTGAAACGATTGGCGGTCTGCTCGAGTCGTAGACGAATTCGCGCGTCCGGTGGCAGGTTGGCATCCAGGAATAGTTTCAATCCTTGGCGCGAGACATCGGCCAGCTCCGCATCCCAACACCGTGCACTGGCGATCCATTCTACGGTAATGCGGCAGTCGGAGTTGCGCAGTACCTCGTGCCGCGGGCGTCGCACAATAAATCTTTCTTCTTCTTCTTCCATCG
>CAZFLF010000296.1:0-2151 GCA_964519825.1 uncultured Pirellulaceae bacterium
GTAATTGTTACAGCGACTGGTCCATTTCAAGCCGGTTTCCAAATCCCAAATACCGATGATTCGCCCGCCATGCCAGAATGTGTCCACGACTTGGGGGTCATAGCTTTGACCCTGATCGTAATCGGCGCGGAACTCACCAGCCATCAGGTTGCCGGTTCCCTTGCCGTAGAAGCGGAATCCGCTGTCGAACTCGAAGTCGCCGAACAGTCCGAAGCGTGCACCGGCTCCGTAGAAGTCGATGTCGGTCTGAACTTGTTCGGTACCCGTACCGGCAAAACTAGCAAGGAATGTCTGTTCCATCTGAACAACGCCCACACCAGCGAGGTAACCAAATTGGTAATTGCGGTCGTAGAAGAACAGCTTGCGATAATCGATGTCTAGTTGGTCGTAGTTGATGTTGTACTGGGCCGTACCGGTCAGGAAGTCTTGCGCCGCGGTAAGCGTGCCGGGATGCGATACCAGCGACCGGATCACGTTGGGGGCCGCGACCACCACGGAATCATTCGTGTTGGCTTCGTACATCGTGTATTGGGCACTGATTCCCGCGCATTCGGACAGATTGTACTGGAATCCACCACGCCACCCCGGCTGGTAGTCCATATCGGCCACGCCTAATTGCTGGATCTGGATCGGATTGTTGTTCACCGGACCTGGAACGATCGGACCATCGATCGGCGTGGCCCATGCGACTTCCGAATCGCGCGCTCGCAGATATAAGAATTCGCCGTAGAAATACCAGCAGTGATCGAAGCCGCCGCTAGCTTCGCCACAGCATTCCGAGCATCCACCACCACAACGTCCGTCACAGCCAACGGCGCAACCGACGTCACACGACGGGTCCCCCCCTAGGAAACCAGCCGGAGCGACATAACTGTCCGACGGCGATAACGGCGACATACCCAGGGCGGATTGCATCGGACCCGCCGCCATCATTCCCTGAGCGACACCCGGCTGATTCGGAACGCGATAGCCGGGAATGACTGGGAACTGCCCAAATGAATCTTGCGCCAGACTGCAAATCGCAATCAATGTGGTCGCAAAAAGGAAAACACGGATTCTCATGGAATTATCCCCCGAGTGAATTTGCCTGATAATCCCATCGACCGGCATTTCCAGTAAATCAAGAACAATCCGCGCCAACGGAAAATCTTCGCCAGCTTTCCACGACGGTTATCGATCCCACGCGTGTTGTTAGCGACTTGGCTAGCTGGGCAGTTGGGCTGGGGCCGAATGAAGTTAGCCCAGAAGCCGATAGAGTCCGGCGGCCAGTAGACCACCGATAATTGGTCCCACGACTGGTATCCAGGAATAAGTCCAGTCGCTATCACGCTTGCCGGGAATGGGCATGAGTGCGTGAACAAGTCGAGGCCCCAGGTCGCGGGCGGGATTAATCGCATAGCCGGTCGTTCCGCCCAGGGACAAGCCAATCGCCAGGACCACGAGTCCAACGGGCAACGCGTCGAGCGAAGCAAACTTCCCGTCAGGGTCGGTAATGTGCAGCGCCGCGAACACCAGCACAAACGTACCGATGATCTCCGACAGCAGGTTCAATCCCGTGCCACGAATAGCAGGTCCCGTGCAAAAGGTGCCCAGCTTGGCATCGGCATCCGACGTCGCGGCAAAATGCGCCTTGTATTGAACCCAAACGAGCACCGCGCCAAGGCAAGCACCACACATTTGTGCGGCAACATAAGTGGGAACCAGACTCCAGGAGAACTTTCCGGCCGCTGCCAATCCGATCGTCGCCGCTGGATTTAGGTGAGCGCCGCTCGATGGTGCGGTAATGAATCCGGCTACAAAGACGGCCATCGCCCAGCCAAATGTGACCACAATCCAGCCGCCGCCAGAGCCCTTCGTCTTGCTCAATATGACGTTCGCGACAACGCCATCACCAAGCAGAATCAGCAACGCCGTGCCAATCAATTCAGCGAAGAACGGCGGCATCGGATCGATCCCCGGATGGTCAACTGCGAGGCACTCAGCTGTGATTCAAAGTTTGTACGATGGCCTTCCAAGGCCGTCGCTTATTTAATCCGTCCAAGACGGCCTTGGAAGGCCATCGTACAACGGCGGTCAGTGCCTTTTGAAACAGAAGCCTAGTCCATCGCCTTCGCACCGGCGATCAACTTGATGAACTCGGCATTGGAGGGG